>JAHENH010000066.1 GCA_018609935.1 Halobacteriales archaeon
ATCAAACAGCTCTTTTGCTTGTTTAGCCTGATCAGGAGCCATCCCATTTGTTGAAATGAGATAACCATCAGGTTGACCTTCTGTTTGATAGAAAGTAGGATCACCTGTCACTTTCAATGTGTACTTTCCAGGAGTTGAAATAAGTTTCCTGGATTGCAGAATGTTCTTTGCTGCTTCACGTTCCATAATTACTGATTTTTAATGGTTCTACTGTTATTTAATTGTTATTGACTCTGTGTTTATACAGGCTTGTCACTGTCTATAGTATTTTAAGTGCTATTGGTATTAGTTGCATTATTATAATGCTGTCACTTATATACTATAGGCCACATTAGAGACTCCCCTGCGGGAACAAAACCCGTTAAAACAACCGCAGAGGAGTCTGGAAGTATTATTCGTATTCTGAGAGTACTTTCTTGCTGATTTCCTCTTTAATAAGCTCTTCCCTTTGCGTTAGAATAGGTTGAGAATGGAGAAAACTTAAGAAAAAGTTTAATTCTCCAATTTCTTCCAATCTATTGACCAAACTTTCTCCATGTCTAACATATAGATCATGGAGATACATTCTATTTAATTCAATTGCTTCGTTCATGGTTTTAGGATTTAGTGGTTAGAAATAATGAAAGTGGAGGAGTGGGGAATCGAACCCCAGTGTACCAGTGATCCAAAATAGTATTTATACAGCTTAGATATTTATACTCATCTCTGAGTAGGGCCAACTTGGTAGTTGGATCCACCACTTACTTTTGAGAAAAGTAAGAAAACAAGTCTCATATTATAGGATAGAGACCAACTCCTTGAGTAGCTATCATACAACAGCTACTTCCTCAGATTCTGTTTCAAAGCTCTGAGAAAAGCTCAAAAGGTTGTTCTCCATTGTATGAAGAACTTCACCTTTAGCGTCTACTGGATATTCAACGCCATCTATCAAAATGTATATTTGGATTTTAAGTAGCTTAATATACAAAAAGCTCTGCTGATACTATTTCTTAACACTAGCATCTAGACCAAACCTCCCCCATTACTGGTGCAGATGTAATAAAAATTATTTCCACCAATCATTGTGTCTTGGAGGAATAATGTAAATGATTGTCACGAATGCAATTACTGTAAGGAATTCAATCATTATCTTATATTTTTGAAGGTGCAAAAATTATTTTACTCTTCAACTTCAATAAATGTGTAATTTATTGAGCCAGGTTCATGAGTTAATTCTTCATGGATTAGATTTAACTCCATCTCACTTGGATCTTCTCCAACTGATTTTTGTAGTTCTTCTAATCCATTTCTTATTTCATGAGCTTTCTTTTCTGCACCTTTCCATGTTCTGTGATAGGAAAGATTTTCGGTGTGTCTTAGTTCAGGATTTGAATCAATTCGTGTTCCTTGAACTACGAATATTACTCTTTTTAATTCATCCATAGTTAAGAAGGTTTTAGTTCAACAATTTCAAGAGTTTTTAGTTCAATCAAATTCATCTCCTTTTTTTCCAAAAAGGATTGTAAACCTTTCCCTATTACTGGTGCAAATAAAGACGTCTCCATAATCAGGCTCATACCCTATATGGATTACTTCTTCAAAATCCTCCGGATCTACACTAGCTGTTTGAATCTGCTTTGCAGCATCTAGATACTCAAAGAATTCAGTGCTTCGATCCCCTTCTGTTAACTTTAAATTTTTGAATTTGGTCATAGTAGAAAATTTTATTGTTAAACAATAAAAGTACTTGGCACTCTACTCGCTTTCGCTAATTACGCAGAGATTCTTGCCAGTACTTTTCTATTTTAGGATCTCTTCTTGTTCTTGCAAGAAGTAGATCCCACTTTCGATCAGGTCTCTTATTTCGAGACCTGTCTCTTCAGAGAGTCTCTTAGATTCCCTGAAGAGGAAGAGAAATTTCTTCATGGTTTTTGGTTTTATTTGCCCGGAAATCTGTCCGGGAGCAGATCTCAAAAAGGATTTCTATCAGTATCTTTAATTAAGATACTTCCGTCCTCATTGAACTGATTATTGTGTTCATAAGGGTCATATCCTTTACGAGATAGTGCTTCTTCTAAACCCGTTATTTTTTTAATAGACCCGTCACTATCAAAGCATAATATGCTAGCTAAGATCTCTCCTGTTTCGCTATCCACAGCTTCAAGAAATGCACATTCTTTGTTTAGAATATCCCTTAAACTAATAGCCCAACTTTTTTTACACGATTTGTTAGTGTAGATTTTCATGAGTGTTGAATTTTGGTTTAATGTTGTTTCATTTGCATGTTTGGTGACAATGGATAATCTTTGAGATATTGATTTATCTCTTCTTTGCTCATCATTTTTGGTTCATAATCTGCAAAAGATCTATTATCAAGTACCTCAAAGACATTGAGTCCATCTCCAAATGGACCTCCTCCTATAATAGAGATAATAAGAACACCTTCTTTGTTACGTACTATCCAATGTGTTGCATCTGGAACAACTGGATGTTGTTTTTCTTCAAAATCATCAGGAAATTTCATTGTAATTGAGTTTTGATTCAACAAATATTAATCTTGCTCTTCTTCTAAGTGTTTCTTCACTTTTTTGCTATCTTAACAAAATATCCTTAGAAAAAACTATATATTCTTATCTAAATAGATCTTTATACTTTTTATACTCTTCCTTTGATATTTTTTGAGCGAACAGTATACTAATATTATTATTTAATGAATACTCAAATGGAGTTTTATTTATCACTGTTTTTTCATATTTTTCGTATTCGAGTGGATTGTGTTTATTAGAAATATCTACTCTGTATATTATGAAATAGTAATCTTTCATTTCTTTTTATTTTTATATATTAGGATAAAAAAGAAGGCAGAAACTGTTGAGGAAAGTTTTGAAAACCTCAACTAAAACTGCATTTTAAGTTTTTTGATCTTATTTCTTCTTTTCAAGATCTTATATTTTTCCAGGTGCAAAGAGTGTTATTGATTTCTCTTTTACTTTATAATCTTTACTTTTTTTAAGATATTTAAGATGATCTATATGATCATCTATAATATATTTGTATTCTTCTAGTTCTTTAATGAGAAAATCATAGTCTTCAAAAACAAGCATTTTCATAGAAGAACTCATTTCATAGAATTCTCTTGCTAGTCTTTTTTGATTCTTTTCTAGGAGATTCATGATTGACAAAGTTTTGTTTTAATTAAATTAGCAATTAATGCTAATGTTTGAAAA
>JAHENH010000067.1 GCA_018609935.1 Halobacteriales archaeon
AATCAACTGCCGAGAGGGATAATAATTTACCCTTTTTTCAAAAATATTGCTCGTATATATATTACTGGAATTTATTTTTAACCAAAATGAAATACTTCCTGTTTCTCCCATTCTTATAGTATTGGGACGCAGTAGATGACCATTTATTTTAGAAAAAAATTAACCTTTCTTGGATTGAAGATTGTCAAGAAGTTTTAAATCATCTAAAAGCTTATCAGCTGTACCCAAATACCTTATTACTTTCTGCTGAACTTTATTTCCTACTCTTTTTCCTTCTACAATGTAATAATAGTTCTTGTTTTGTTTTTTCTTAACGCGGATAAACATCATAAAAATTAAAGGGCACAATCTTTTTTAAATTTTTCGATTTAAAACATTTGAAAAATAAGACCAAAAAACTTAAATATTAGTGGGCACAACAATTGAGTATGAAAAAAGAGACAATAATCAATCAATTCAGTAAATCGTTATTTACTGAACATAACAGAAAGAATGGAGTTTTAGTTAACAATATTACTTCAACGTTAAAAACAGCAGGACTGAACTGCTCATTTGTAAACGAGTCATGTAAATCCTCTGGAAAAGTAAGCAAAAGTCAGGTAATTTATAGAAAGCTAAATGAAAAATCTATCGATGAAATTCAGAAATGTTTTAGTGAACAAACAAAAAAATTTCTTAGATTATTAAAAATATTCAGTAGGAACAGGAAATTCATAATTTCATTTGATGAAACTGAAGAAGATTATTACGGGGAAATAGATAAAGGTGAAGACAACCTTTATATTCATGACAGTATTGATTTAAAGACGGATTACTGTTATAAATATCTTACCTTATCAATAACTTGTAATAATGGAAAAAGGTTTATTCTCGACGGGAGAATTCTAAAAAGAGGAGATTGTATTGAAGATTATGTTTATGAAATGACAAAAGCTATTAAAGAACAACTTAAAATAGAAGTTGTTCTTTTTGACAGAAATTATGGGTGGGGAGTTATTTACAAACTGCAACAATTAAATGTTCACTATATGGTTTTTTGGAAAAAACAAGGTTCTTGGTATAAAAAACATTTCAAAAACCTAAAGGACGGAGAGTATTGTGAGATGGTAAGATCATATAAATACCGTAAAGATTATTCGACTTACGGGGTTGAATCTAATTTTATATTAATAAAACAAAATAAGTACGAAGGAAAAAAATTTGATTGGATTTTTGCAACTGATTTAAATCTTAAATCAGCTAATAAATTTGTTAGAACATATAAGAAAAGATGGGGTATAGAGACAATCTTTAGAATTGCTGATGATATAAGAATTTATACTACATCAACGAATCCCTTAATAAGATACTTTTTGTTTATGTTTACCTGTTTTGTTTACAATATTTGGAAATTCTTTCAATTTTTTCTAGGAGAAGAATTTACATTATCTAACTTTTCTACAAACATGTTGATTTACATGTTTGAATCTGAAAAAGTATATCCGAAACATTATGATAAATTCGTTTTAGTAGCGTCTCGTCTACCTGGTTAGTTCGTAAGGTTTAAGATTAGTTGAAACTCTGTTTTCTGAATAAAAATTTGGACCAATTATTAAAAAAGAAGATTTATTTTATTGGAGATGTATTTAATCCTTTTATACAGGTTGGTTAGATGAAAAGAATAAGTGGATATATGGCTTGTTTTGTATTAAAAAGCTCATCTACTGAGGCCACAGTATCTCCGAAAAGAAGATAAAATCTTACATTTACAACTAAATAAAACCAGAAGGAACTTAGGCATGCTATTCGTCTGCGGATCACTATTTCCACAGGCTATTCTAAGCTCCTTCTATCTTTGTCCATTTCCTGGACATCGTTGCTATAGCTATTAAAAATTCTTTAAATGAGCATTCGTCCTTATAAAAACAAATCCAGATAGTTTGAAGCATTTGCTCAAACAAAAATAAGAAATATCTAATTTTTACTTCTTTAGACTTGCACTTTATTCTTGCCTCGTCCTGAACTCTAAATTGTGTTTCAATTCTCCACCGTTGTTTGTAAATTTTAACTATCTTTTCTAGAATAAGCTCCTTGACATTTGTAGCAAAAACCCAGTCATAATTCTTTTCACTCCTTGGATCATAAATCTGTTTTAAGAAAATCAAAATGTTCTCTCCGGGATATTTACTGTGGTTTTTATTAACTTCAAATTCATTGTAGATTGCCACTTCTCCACCCACATCCATAGGATAAAGGATCGATTTCTTATCTTCTCCCTTCGGAACAAAAATCAGATAAGGGTAATTAATATTATTTAATTCATACATTAAATCTCTATCATAAAATCCTCTATCAAACAGGATTAATTCTATTTTGCCTATATAATTTTTTATTAAATTTAAACAGCGTAAGATTACATCACTTTTAGAGTGTCCTATCTGAATAGGGAGGGAGACAAGAGGGATTTTTTCTGGAATGTCCTCGGAAATTATACTACATGTAAGGAACTTGAATTTTCCTTTTACTCCATCTTTTCCTGTCCATCCGTGGATGTTAAATCCCTGAACATTCCCAAAAAAATTCTCGTGAGTATAATCAAATGCAAGAACAGCTTTTTTATTATTCAATTCCAATTTTTTAGCAACTCTTGATATATAGTTTAAATAAGAATCTCTAGTCATTCCTATTAAACAGTTCTTAATATCTAAATAAAGAGTATCTGCCTTATCACTAACAGTCTCAACATAAGCGTTATAGGCTGCTGCTTCTGTTAATGGAACAGATAATTCGAAACCTGTTACATCGTTTTTATTATAAGATAAATTTAGAGAATTATTAATAAAGTGTTTAAATTCCCCGAGGCTGAACATTAGTTTTGTTTCATTCATTTTCCTCATCTACAACTGCTACGTAAACTTTTTTACCTATAAACTCCTTAGGAAAATCGATTCTTGCACTTGTTCCAAAGGGTTTTACTCTTCTTTCCAGAAACCCTTTTATCCCTCTTAGAGTCAGGGTTGACTTTTTGGTTAGATTTACTTTTTTCATACATATCTAATAGATAGGTTATTATTTAAACTTTTCTGTTAATTATAGAATTACAAATAGCTTTCGGAGATACTGTCAGAATTTTATGGGACTACAAAGAAATTATCTAGATCTTGATCCTTTTCATAGGATTTCAACACTTTCTATTGGAGATTTTGAAAG
>JAHENH010000068.1 GCA_018609935.1 Halobacteriales archaeon
ACTATAAATCAGAAATACCCCCCCCTCTACTAGTATGTTCAGTTAGAACATGAGTCCACTGACAACCCTCTTATCTCCCTAGAAAGGAAAAAATGACTATTGAAAGACTAGAAGGTTATGTTTTTGTGTTTTATGGTTTTATTGGCTATAAAAGAGATGGAAGATTTAGAGCGTAAGATATTATATGTTTGGATTTTGGAGAGTTTTTTGGTTTCTTTAATTTTGGGTATAATCTCTGTTGTTGGTTTAGTTTATATAGGGAGGTCAATGGTTTTTGGTTTTGGTTTTTTTGTAGTTTTACTATTTTTAGTTTCTGTTTATATGGTAAAGCGTTATAAGTCATGGGGTTTTGAGTTAAGGGATGATTATTTTTATCTTGAGCATGGTGTTTTTAAGAAGGTTAAAACTATGGTTCCATATTTGAGACTACAACATGTTGACACCCAAAGAAGTGTTGTGGAGCGGCTTTTTGGTCTTTCTAAAATTGTAGTTTATACAGCGGGTTCTAGAGGTGCTGATGTTACAGTTCCGGGTTTAGATATGGTTGATTCTGAAGAAATCCAGGAAAAACTTAGAGATCTTGCTATAGAATCAGAGGATAAAGATGCAGTATAGTTTTATATATAAAAATATAGTCTCCTATTTTTATTTTATAAATGAAGCTTGATAAAAAGTCTATTCTGTATAGGGCTTTTCGTGATGTTATAAGCATCCTTGCTGTGTTGTTTTTTTCAGGGGCTACAACAATTAGGTCACTGAATTTTGTTATTATGTTTTTTATTTCTTTATTGTTTTTCTTGGTGGTTTTTCTTGCTTTGTTTTGGGAATATCTCGTTTGGTCTAATTATGATTATTTTATTGAACAGGAAAATATAAAGATTAGACATGGTGTATTTAGGAAGAATAACCGGGAGATACCTATAAAGAGGATTCAAAATGTAGATATAAAAAGAAATATTGTACATAGATTGTTGGGTATTGGCCAGGTAAACCTTGAAACTGCTGGTGGTAATACTACAGAGGCTTCATTAAAGTATACTAGTGAGGTGACTTCAAGAAAAATACAAAAAGAGATAAGTGAAAGAAAAAGACAGATAAAGGAAGGTATAAAAGAAAGAGGAGAAAAAGAACTAAAGAGGAATCTTTTGTTTGAGATAAAACCTAAAGAACTTGCTATACTTAGTATTTCTTCTATAAATATACGTATTCTTTTTGGTTTATTTATAGTTTTAGGTTTTGCGGGAAGTTTCGTAGGTTCTATTTTAGAACAATATAATCTTGTTTTTCTTACTGGGGGTATTTTTATTTTATTTTTAGTATTATTGTTTGTTTGGGTTGGTAGTATTATTACAGTTGTGTTGAAATATTTTGGATTTAAACTTTGGAGTGTAGGTAATTCTTTAGAGTATGAAAGAGGTCTTTTAAATCGTTCAGAGGGAAGTATACCTCTTGAAAAAGTACAGAAGTTAACAATAGAAGAAAACCCTCTTAAACGATTTTTTGGATATTCTACTTTAAAGATAGAGACTGCTGGTTATTCTTCTGGGGGGTCAAATAGAAATATACCGGAATCTGCAATTCCACTTGCTGAAACAAGAAGAACTTTGAAGCTTGCCAAAAGTATAGAAGATTTTGATGACTATAAACTTAAAAACATCTCAAATAGAGCGAAAAGAAGATATATTGGGAGATATAGTTTTATTTTCTTGTTTATATTGGGTGTTTCATTTGTTGTGGACTTTATATTGGGATTTAATTTTGTTTTTTCATTTATTTTAGTTCCATTTATACCTCTTGCTGGTTATTTAAAATGGAAACATAGAGGATACGATTTAGGGAATGATTATTTTTATACCTGTAATGGTTTTTGGAATCGTAGAACTATGATTGTTCCTTATTACAGGATACAAAATATAATAGAAAGTCAAACTATACTTCAGAGAAGGTGGTGTCTTTCGAGCCTTACTATTGATATTGCTGGAACTAATACTTTTCAGCAGGACCCAAAAATATCAGATTTAGATACAGATGACTTGAGATCTAAAAAACAAGAAATTTATTCTAGATTTCGTGAATCACTAGTTGAAAGATCGAAGGAAAATTAATTTATTTTGAATTATTTTTTAGTTTTTAATTATTATTTTATATAGTTTTACTTTTTTATTTTATAGTTATTTATTTATTTTTGTTTTTATTTTTGTATATTTATACCGATATTGTTTCAGAAATAACTGATTTTTAGATTTTATTAATTAAAATATTTTAATAAAATAGTCCTATATTAATAGAATCATTTATATTTAATTCTATTTTTTTATTATATTACATAAAAACATATTTTTAGTGTAAAGTTTTATATAGCTTGGGGATATAATTATATCTATAATTAGAACTAGGGAAAATATGAAATACAAAAAAGAACACCGCAATAAATGTGTAAATTGTAAAAGATTGGACGGTAAAAAACGAAGACTTAGATTTAAAGAAGACCAATTGAATAAAATGCATATTGTACTATGTGATATTTGTTATAAAAAAATAAAACGAGACTGGATGACAAAACCCAAAGAAAACAACCCTAAAAAGATAAAAATTTAAAAACAGGTGATAAAAAAGATATGATAAGAATAACCATACATAAAACTAAATCAAAAACAGTAAAATGTAAAAAATGTGGGACAAGAATTAAAAAGAAAGGACCATCTAAAAAATGCTTTGTCTGTGGAAACTGGGTCTAAACCCCCCCTACACATAAACAAATATTAAAAATAGATACACACCCCTCATCCCAAACGTAACAAATTATATATTAAACAGATTTTTATAAAAATTAACAAAATAAACTTTTATACACATTAAAATATCGGTTTTTAAACCATTAAATTTTTAACTTCTATATCGTAGACAGATATAAGTAAAATTTCTTTAATTATTTTTTTCTTGTCTTAAACCATCTTGATATAACAGATTTTATACCAACATATTTCTTGGTCATTATAACTGTATTTTTAGCTCTTTCACCTACACGTTCAGGCAAGGATCCAAATAAAAACTGTTGAAATAGCCCCTCCCTTGTTGCACCAATTATTGTTATATCATAGTCTTCAGTTCGAGCAACAATTGTGTCTATGATATCTTCCCCTTCAAGTATTTTAGTCGAAATATTAGAAGAATCATCAATTTGGCTTTTTGCATTATCTATGATATCTTGTGCTTTTTCACGTTCTTGTTTTGTACTATCGGGGCTAACTACGTTTACTATATCTACATCTGAATCATTTGTGTAAGCGATTGCTTTTGCAACCTCTGCTGCAAGCTCTGCATGTGGACCCCCTGCAGTTGGAACTAAGATATTATCTATCTCTTCAAAACTTTCACCTATCTTTTCAACTAATACATCACATTTAGCTTTCGCTATAACTTTATCAACGTTACTTCCGAAAACGAAATCCTTACGACGTGGCCTTCCTCTCCAACCCATCAATATAGTATCACTGTCATACTGCTCTATAGTATTTAATATGGCTTTAGATACGTCATGGCTTATACGTATAGATCCATTTACAGGAACATCTGACTTCTCACCTAGTTCAATTGCTCTATTTAGAGTTTTACGTTTTTGGTCGACAAACTTCCTTCCTTCTGAAAGGGGTGTTTGTTGGGGTACAGTAACAACACTTAATACAAGTATCTCACCTTTTTTTTCTTTAGCTATATCAATAGCTGTATGCATGAGTTGATCTACTGTTTCTGGATTTGCTATAGGTACTATTATTTGGTTTCCTCTCTCTTTAGTTGCTTTCTCAGTAACAACTGTTGGAGCTTCCTCTTCTAACTTTTCTTTTTCTTTATGTGTAGAATATCCATAATAAAGAACAAGTCCTAAAACCATCCAAATAGATGTAGTAACCAAAGCCACAAGTCCTTCATTTCCTGTTCCTATACCAATATATTCTAATCCAAGCTCATAGATCAAAAATGGAGTTAAGAAAAACTGTAAAATTATACCTATAATTGGAGGCCATGGCATATAGGGTATTTTATATGTTCTTGGCAGGTCAGGATGTGTTTGTCTCATCTTTATCACTGTCCAATTTACCTGTATAAAAAGAAGTATAAACATTATGTCTGCTGATGCTGCAACACTTTCTATAGGTAGAGTAATAGCCATTAAAATAATTAATATACCAGAAAGAAAAATAGCCCAATGTGGAGTCCTTTTTTCTTGATGTATTCTTTCAAAGAACTTGGGCAATGCTCTGTTTCTTCCCATTGCAAATGATACCCGACTCGATGAATATACTGTAGCATTCAAAGCACTCATTGTTGCTGTAAGTCCTGCAACTAACAGTAGTGGAGCTCCATAGGGTACAAATTGATCTGCTGCACGTATTATTCCTAATTCACCTAGTTCCCCTAATATCTGCCATGTAGCAATTTCTGTAGTGGTTGTGTCTGCTATTCCTATTACTTGCTGTGTTATGTCTATTCCACCTATTGCTGCGAATGCTACGAGTATGTATATTGGTACTACTATTGCTAGTGAGTAAAACACTGCTTTTGGTATGTTTTTACCTGGGTGTACAACTTCTTCGCCACTTTGTACGATTATTTCATATCCTTCAAATGCTATATATGTAAATCCCATGGCTCCTATTATTCCGAAAAGCCCTTTTGGGGCGAAAGAAGGACTAGAGAAAAACTTACCAACCCAGTTAGGATCACGTAATGTTGCGAGTATACCGAATATTATGAATATTCCTAGTATTATGACTTTTATTGCTGTAACTATGACTCCTGCTTTTCCTGTTTCTTCTGCGCCACGATAATTTATATATGTGAAAAGTCCTACTATTAGAACTGCAAGTATTTTTTCTATTAATAGTCTGTCTAGAAATCCATAGAATACAAAGTTGTGTCCTACACCACTAAATATTACAATGAATTCTGTTAGGAATACTCCGAATGTTATTGCGTATAGTGAGCAGGCTACTGCGTGTGCAAACCAGCTCATCCATCCTGCGAAGAATCCGTTTGGGTCAACTAGTGCTTCTTTAACCCATAGGTATCCGCCTCCTGCTTCTGGAAATGCTGCACCAAGTTCTGCATAAGATACAGCAGTAAAGAGGGCAACAAATCCATTTAGTAGGAATGCTAAAATAAGTGCAGGTCCTGCTATTTCTGCTGCAAACCCTGTAAGTGCGAATACTCCTGCTCCAATCATTGCACCAACACCTATAAATGTTATATCGAAAAGACTCATATCACGAGAAAGCTCTGTTTCTAATCTACCCGAATCAGAATCTTTTTCGTTTTTTGAATTTTTCTCACTCATACTTTTTCAAGAAATTATGAATTTCCATCTTTCTTTCTTAATTTTATTAAAAAAATTTTAGTTTGTGTTTAAAAGAAAATTCTAAAGTTCTTATATTTACTTGAATATTAAAATTAGACATAAATATATATAATATTAAACTTTTATTGGTAGTATATACTCTATTGTTAAGGTTTATAAAATGATTGATATAGATGCTGACGTTCCGAATGATTTTGGTTTAACACAAGTTTGGTGGGGAAATGGTAAAGGAAAAACTACATCCGCTATAGGTATGGGTGTTCGGGCTGTTGGACATGGATATAGAGTACATATGATGCAGTTTATGAAAGGTGGGACAGATACTATACATGAGAGGCCAGGGGAATATACCACAATAGAAAACATTAAAGGATTCACATATGAGAATTGGGGACAATATGGATGGCATATACCTGAAAAAAAAGATGAAAAAAAACATAAAGAAAAAGCAAGACAAGGTTTTAAAAGAACTAAGGAACTCTTAGGTATAGCCCAACACACAGATATAGACAGACCATTAGAACTACATAGAGATCCTAGTAATGGTTTTCATATGCTTATAGTAGATGAAATATTATATACAGTAAATAGAGGATTTATTGATAAAGACGAGATATTGGAAATAATTAAATCAAAACCTAAAAATCTAGAACTCATATTGACTGGGGCTCACAAAAAACCTGAATATCTCTATGACTATGTAGATCTAATATCCCATGTAAAAAAAGAAAAACATCCTTTTGATAAAAATAAAAAAGCAAGAAAAGGAACAGAATACTAAAATTTTCTTACAGACATCTTACACATAGATATTTATACAAAATAATTTTTTAAGTCTATTATAAAAAGAAATGAAAAAAAGGAAGGGGGTTGTTATACTAGATATATGGATTTAGAGGAAAAGTTAAACTGTGAAAGATGTGGGGAGTTTACTGATTGGTATCTAGATGAGGATAATAAAAATGTAGTAAGATGTGAGAATTGTGATAAAAGACATTCTAGGAATTCAATATATTCTATAGACTCCAATAAAGAATATAAAAGAAACCAGCAAGGAGAATTGTTAGAAGACGTCTAAAAATATGTTAACTCTGTTATGTGTTGTAGTTTATGGAGATATCTGATGCTATAAAATCGGTTATTGCAGTTTTTAAAGGAAGACCAAGTGATTTATTTCCTTTTTATGTTCTTGGGCTTTCTATACCTACAATAGTTAGAATCGTGCCTTTATTAGGTATGTCTATATCCTATCTATATCTTAGTGAAATAGGACAGTTAAGTGATATACGTAATGAACTTTCTAATACCGATTTTTCATCTCCAAGCCCAGATAGTAATCCTGAAGCATTTAATGAATGGATCCAAGCTGTAGAGGGTGTTTTTAATATTGTTTTTACTCCTACTGTAGTTTTGATTCTTGTTTTATCTTTTATCATATCTTTTTTATTGTATATTTTTGTTTCTTCATGTATATCTGCAGGGAAGCTATCTGTATGTTATAATATATTTAAAGGAGATGAACCTTTAAAAAAGGGCATAATTGGTGTTAGACATCACTGGTTGACTTTTCTTTCTTTATATATATTTGAATTTTTAATCTGGATTATTTCAGGTGTTATTAGTTTATTACTTGTTTCGTTTTTTGCAGAATTTTCTTCAGTGCTTGTAGTAATAGTTTCTTTTGTCGTTTTTCCAGTCTGGGTTGTCTCTATGATTATTGTTCGATCTATTTTTACTTTTGCTCCAGTATCAGTTATTGTAGATACAACAAATACATTAGCCTCCCTTCGTAGATCTTTCAATTTTATATCTGAAAATTTAATGAAATCAATAGCATATTATATAGTTGTTTTAGCTTTATTTTTCGGATTTTTATCGTTTTTTGCAACAATGTCTTCTGTTGGCATCTCAAGTATACCCTTACTTTTTCTGTCTCTTATAATAACACCTTTCCTTGATCTCTTAAAGACCGCTCTATATTCTGGATCCGTAAAATCTATTGAACCTGTTTCATATCCTGATACAAACTTACTAAAACAAATTTATTATGCACTAAACAAGGGATGGAAGGAGCTTATTAGGTTTATAAGGGAAACTCCAGTAATACATATCTTTTCTATATTTTTCGGTTTATTAGGTTTTTATCTTGGATGGATTATGATGGAACCATTTGTTGGAGCTATAGAAACTTCCATCAACAGTAGAATAGAAAGATTATTCTTTCCAATTGTTATTTTTGAATTTTTCGGAAATAACCTTACTGTATCCCTATCCACAGCCTATTCTGGTATACTATTAGGTATACCTTCTATATTTTCTTTGATATTTAACGGACTACTTTTAGGTATATATTTCAAAACTGAAACTAATTTCATAGAATTACTAGCTTTTATAATACCACATGGAATATTTGAGATACCTGCAATAATTATATCAGGAGCTGTTGGATTATATCTAGGACATATAGGATTTAAAACAATTCGAGGAAAAGAAACTATAGGACGTCTTACTGAATCTCTAAAAAGATCTATGTGGGTATTAATAGGTGTAACTATACTTCTTTTGGTTGCCGGAATAATTGAAGGACTCATAAGCCCATTCTATTATAGATTATTTTTATAACTATTTAACAAATCTATATTTTTTCACTTTTTTAGTAAAATTGTCTATTATATTTATAAAAAAATAATTGTGTAAAACCGTGCGACGCCTTCCCCGGCCTAAAGGGACGGGGTTTCCAGAGAAGTCACTGACTTCTCGTAGTCGGAAGCCATGGAGGGCCCCCCTATCCCTCGGTAGCTTGTAGTACAGCGGTTGTGTCGCCGGTATCGGGTTTGGACATTGTCACAGATGCCCCTGCACTCAACAGTGATCTTATCTCAGGTTTGCAAAGCGCCCGCTATGATTAAATATGGATCTAAAGCTTTAAATTTTGTATTAAATTTTAAAGAAGTACAACTTAATATACTACTTTATATTAGATATTCTTGGATAATGTATCAATTGGTGTTTTTTGTTTTTAATTTATTTAAGTTGAATTTATACTTTTGGAATTTTATAATTATAAAAAATGACGTCATCGGATCAAAATAGTGTATCTAGTATAATAGAAAATCCACATTCAAAGGATATACAGGAAGTGTTTGATGCTCTTGATACCAATGAAAACGGTCTTTCTAGTAATAAGGCAGGAGAGAGAATGGAAAAATATGGTAGAAATCAGATAATAAAAGAAAAAGATATATCTCCATTAGAGATTTTTATTTCACAATTTCAGGATGCTTTAATCTATCTTTTGATTTTTGCTGCTTTAATCTCAGTTGGTGTTGGTATACTTCCAGGACAGGATCCCCACTATATAGATGCTGGGTTAATACTTTTAATATTAGTTGCAAATGGTATATTTGGTTTTATACAGGATTATAGAGCTGAAAAATCGATGCAAAAGCTTAGAGAGCTGTCAACGCCAAATGCAACGGTACTACGAGATGGGGAAAAAATAAAATTAGATTCTAAAAAAATTGTTCCTGGAGATATAATAGTTATAGAACAAGGAGATTCAATATCGGCTGATGCTAGACTTATTGAGGTAACAAACCTTGAGACTAATGAAGCGACATTAACTGGTGAAAGTTCTAATGTAAGAAAGACTACAGATCCACAAGACACAGACACCTCTCTGGCTGAAAGGGAAAACATGGTTTTTATGAATACTTCAGCAGTTAAAGGGAACGCTAAGGCTGTAGTTACTGGTACTGGAATGGATACAGAGATTGGAAGTATTGCTACCCAGATCCAGGAAGCTAAAAAAGAAGAAACACCGTTTCAGGAAGAAATTGATAACCTTGGAAGAAGCATAGGATATGGAGTTATAGGCCTAATATTGATGGTAGCTTTTGTACAGTTTATATTTACAGATACAAATCCTACTATACTTTTGCTTACTGCTGTAACATTGGCTGTTGCTGCAATACCTGAAGGTTTACCTGCAGTAGTTACATTAACCTTAGCTTTAGGTTCTCAAAAGATGGTTGATAAAAACGCAATAGTACGTAGACTACCAGTAGTTGAAAGTCTTGGATCCGTTGACACAATAGTTACAGATAAAACAGGTACATTGACAGAAAGCCAGATGACAGTTAAAAAAATCTACTTTTCAGATGATATAATCGATGTATCTGGGGCAGGGCTAAAGCCTGAAGGAGAATTTAAAAAAGATGATAAAAAAATTTATCCTACAGATATAGAGCCTATATTGAAGTGCGGTTTTTTATGTAATAATTCAGAAGAAGCCCCAGAGTCTGAAAAAGAAAAGTATTATGGTGATCCTACAGAGATAGCATTACTTGTTTCTGCAAAAAAAGCAGGAATAGATTCTTTATCTAGTTTTGAAAGGCTACGGGAAATTCCGTTTTCATCTGAAAGAAAACGTATGACTGTAATAACACAGGATGTGGAAACTGATGAAAGAACTGCTTATATGAAGGGAGCTCCAGAAACAATACTTGAAAAGTGTGATCTTATACATATTGATGACGAAAAAAGAAAATTAACAGAAGAAAAAAAGGAAGAGATACTCAGGACAAATGAAGAATTTGCAGAAGATGCATTAAGAGTTATAGGTTTCGCGTATAAAGAGATTGAAGATGCAGAAAAAGATGAAGACCAGATAGAAAATAACATGGTTTTTTTAGGTCTTCAAGGAATGCTAGATCCTCCAAGAGACGAGGTAAAAAACGCGATAGAGGACTGTAGAAACGCTGGGATTAGAGTAGTTATGGCTACAGGAGATAATATTACTACTGCAAACGCCATAGGCAAACAAATTAAATTCGATCCGGAAGGATCACTTACAGGGAAAGATATAGAAAACGCTAGTGAAGAAAAACTTAAAAAAATAGTCGAAGACGTTGAGATATTTGCCCGTGTTGAACCAAGACATAAGGTCAAAATATTAAAAGCACTACTGTCTAACGACCACGATGTAGCTATGACTGGTGATGGAGTAAATGATGCCCCAGCTTTAAGAAATGCAGATGTCGGTATAGCAATGGGTATACGTGGAACAGATGTTTCAAAAGAAGCCTCTGACATGGTGTTACAAGATGACAATTTTACCACAATACGGGATGCAATAGCAGAAGGTAGAGGGATATTTGATAATATTCGGAAATTTGTAAACTATCTTTTATCTGCAAATATGGGAGAAGTATTGGTGGTATTTATTGGTGTCTTACTTGGAAGCTTATTATTCCCAGATCTTTTTGCAGGAAGCTCACAGGCATTAGTATTAACTCCTGTTATGTTACTCTGGATTAATATGGTGACGGATGGACTACCTGCACTAGCATTGGGTGCGGATCCAAAATCAGAGAAAATAATGGAAAGAAAACCACGTCCGAAAGATGAACCTGTAATCAACCTACATATGTGGGCTTCTATTATAACTATTGGGATACTTATGACTATAATTGGACTTGCAATATTTTTCTATTCTTTAACAGAAACAAGAAGTCTTGTTAGGGCACAGACACTTTTATTTACATTTCTTGTAGCAGTAGAAATGATAAGAATACAGATAATTAGACAAAGATATAAAAACACAATTTTGTCAAATCCATGGCTTCTTGGAGCAATAGTTCTATCATTCCTCTTACAACTCTCGGTTATATATACTCTATTAAATAATCTATTCAAAATAACACCAATAACTGCTAAAGGCTGGAGCTGGATTGGTATCGGATTTATAGCATTCCTAGTAGTTGCAATAATAATTGAAAAAATATACAATAATTTATTTTAAAAAACAATAATTTTATAAAAAACGATATTATATAAAAATATATTAATTCATATAGTGTATTATTCTACATATATTATTTATATGAAATAAAAATTTTAAGTTATAGATTGAAGTAGATTTCCTTTTAGATATCATTAATGATATAGAGAATCAACAGTGTATTCAGGTATATAAAACTAAATAAATATTAGTGTTGACTATTATAGTTAATGGATTGTCGGAAATGTGGGAGAGAATCTTCGAGACAGTGCCCTCTCTGTGATGAAAATTTTTGTTATTTTCATTGGTTACCAGAATTTCACAACTGTTCTAATGTGGATCCAATAGATGAACTTAAAGAAATTGAGGAGGAAACTGATGAAACCTATGCAGAATCTTCTAAAGAAATAAAAGATATAGGAGGCCAAATTAACTCTGGTCGGTCATTTTTTGGTGTTGGATCAAAACAAGAAACTGAACCTTTTTCTGATACTGAAAAAACACAAAATGTAATAGAAACTGAAAAAAAAACAAAACCTCAGAGAGATACTCGAGGGGGTTTGGATTTTTCAAAGACAGGGAATAAAATAACATTTTCTCTTGTTGGCTTGATGGTTTTAGTCTATATAGTACAAGTTGCAGTAATTTTTAGCCTTGGTCCAGTATGGCATGATGTTTTATTTGTTTTACATCCAAACCGTATCTTGTTGGTTTGGACTTGGGTTACAAGTATATTTGCCCACTCAACTGTTAGTTTTTTCCATCTATTAATAAATGGTTCTGTATTACTGTTTTTTGGTACATTAATAGAAAGGAAAGTAGGGGGAAAAGAATTTCTTTCCTTTTTTCTTTTTACAGGCATAATATCCGGGCTGTCACAGACTTTAATGTCTTCTTTGGTTGTCCCGGATCCAAATGGTGTTTTGGGTGCATCTGGAGCTGTTATGGGTGTACTTGGTGCCCTCACTGTATTGGAGCCTAAAAGAAAAATATATATAGTAATTATTCCAATGCCTTTATGGCTTGCCACATTTCTTTTTGCATCCTATGACACCATAGTTTTAGGTCTTGGAGGAATAGGGTTTGGAGGTGTCGCTAGACTAGCCCACATTTCAGGTCTAACAATAGGCCTACTATATGGATGGAACCTTAGAAATATACAAAATAAAAAATAAATAGAGACCTAAAAAAATTTTACATCATAAAACTTGGAATGTTGGATTAAACGTTACATAAATAAATTTTTGACTAAAAATTAATGTAATGAATATTATATTATCTATATAGATTATAAAACTAAAAATTTGGCTTAAATTATATATAAGAATATAGATATTATTTAATGCCTTTAAAGGCGGCTGCGACAATTAAGGGAAATACTAGAGTTGCTTCTGCTTGGACTTGAGTATAGTTTTTTGAACCTTCTTTTATTTTACCCCATGATACAGCTTCATTAGGAGGTGCTCCAGATAAAGATCCATCTCCTTCAGTACCAGTAGAAATATATACAGCATAATCAGCCCCTCCTCTAAAAAGATTAGTCATTATCGCATGATGTTTTGGTACACCCCCTCCAAGGACTATAAGACCGGTTTTTTCCGAATTTAATCCCTCATCAATAAGTTTATTATAGTCTTCCAGAATTTCTATACCAATCTTAAGTTCTTGATTTCTACGATAAAAATATAAGAAATTACCTATCTCTGCATCAGTTAAAGCAGGACAAAAAACTGGAATGTCATTTTTAGCTGCATTATACAGAATAGAGTCTCTGTCATCTAATGTTTCACCAAGTTCTTTAGAGAACTCAGTTGGAGTCCTTATTTTTTTATCAGAGAAAAATTTTGGAAAAAATTCACTAAGATAATCTTCTAAAAATACATACCTATCAGATGGAACAAAAATATTTCCTAACCTATTAATTCCCTTTTCCCTCATTTCTTTTTCATCTACATTCCAACTTCCTTTTTTAAACGGTTTTTCCGTTTTTATAACGTCTTCTGCTATCGATCCAGAAGTAGTTATCATAACATCGACAAAATTTTCTCTCGCAAGAAAGCCTAGAACTTCTCTTAAACCAGAAGACACAATATTAGACGTATATGTAAGATATATACTTACGTCTTCCTCCTTCATCTTTTTTATCAACTCTATAGCTTCATATAAATGAGTCGCTTGAAATCCGGTAGTTCCATAGCTTTCAACAAAATCACTAAAATCAAATTCACTGTCAAAAGAATAACCCTCTATATCTTCAGAATCAACCTCTTTTTCACTACCTGGAACTACATTATCATGTACATCATCACTCATAAATAAAAAAACGAAATAAAAAGTTAAGAACTTTACATTATCTTAAAACAACATAACAAAAACCGGTCGATGATGGAAATTTCTATGGAAGCCCCATATTTTTTAGGTCGGAGAGAGGGTCACATAAACAAAAATACTAACTTTTAAAAATTACTAAAAGCTGTATCTATTTTTGTTTGCATATTTTTTAGATTTGTTTCTGATAGTTTATCGAGTAAAATTAGACTGGGTGGTAGGGTAGTTATAGTAGCTATCAATGTCATACCAATTATACCCACAGTTACAAACCCGAAATCTCTCAAAATTGGAAAAGGGGAAAGTGTAAGAGCTAAAAAACCAAAAATAGTTGTTAGACCAGAAACTGAAATTGCTTCTCCAACCCTTGATGTAGCTATTTCTATAGCTTTAAGTTTATCTAAACCTTTTTCTTTTTCTTCGAAATATCTCTCCATAACTATTATTGTATATTCTGCTCCAATACCAACAGTTAAAGCTCCAAGTGAGGCAGTTAGTGGAGATATTTTAACTCCTAATATATACATATAAAGTCCTTGCCACCCAATTACAAACAACATAGGTATTAATGGCGCAGTTGCTTTAACTAAATCCCTATAAAAAATTATTAAAAGTAAAAATACAAACAATACACCTATTATTGTTGTAAAGTTTCTCTGGTTTATAGTTTCAACTATATTGGGTGGTGATAATACAGATATACCTGTCAATTTTGCTTGTACTCCTGGTGGTGGCTGGCTAAATTCAATAGATCTTTCTGTATTTTCAATAAATGACAGAACTTGGTTTGTATCCATATCTCGTTTTCCGAATACAGTTATATGACCATATCCTTCCTGATAATATCTTTTTTCGGTTTCTGTAGGTATTTTATTAAGAACGTTTTCCACATTACTTTTAGTTTCAGGAATTTCATATCCATTATATTGTTTTATTATATCTGCAGGTGAATTTATACCAGTAATTGTAGGTTTTCCAATAGCTACACCCTCAAAATCCTCCATCCATTTTAAAATCTCTGGATTTTTTAATCCGGATCCCTGAACTAATACACTATATCTTACGCTTTCACCCCCTCCAGTTATACTACGAAATTCTTGTAGATTAACATATGCGGGTAAATCACTTGGTATAAACTCTTCTGTATCCGTCAAAGTTTCTACATCTTCACTAACATAAAAACCGGAAACCATCATGAAAACAGCTAACAATATAACTAATATAGGATGTTTTGCAAATTTCCTAGACGAATTACCTAGAAACCTCCCAAAAATCGTTATACTACTATTGGATTGATCTCTATCTACTTTATCTCCAGATTTTTCTACATTTTTGTGTTTTTTTTGCTTTCTATGAGTATATATTGTTAATATTGATAGAAGTAATATTATTCCAGAAAGGTATGAAAATAATATACCTATAATAGATGTTTGGGAGAACCAAACTAAAGCTGGTGTATCTATTGAGGTCATCCACGTTGCTACAAAACCAAGTCCAGCCGCTGACATTGCAACAAGAACTGCTGGACCAATACCGGAAAGTGCTTTAGGTAAAGCCTTTTTTGGTGGATTATTATCAAGTTCTTCTTCATATCTTTTCTGGAATTGAACTGAATAATCAATACCAAGACCTATTAATATAGGAAATACGGCACTTGTCAAAGTTGAATTAGGGATGCCAAGATAGCCCATGGCACCAAATGTATATATAACACCTATAAATACAGCAACTATAGGTAAAAGACGGAGACGAACACCTCTAAAAAAGAAAAATAGAGCTATAATCATAAAACCAACAGATAAACCTAACAACGTTTGTGTACTATTTTGTATAACAGAAGAAAGCTGAGTAGAAAATGCAGACTGACCAGTTATAGTTACAGAAACACCCGAAGGAAAACGAGCCCACTCTTTTGCCTGTAATGATTTTCTATATATCGGTCTTTGTTGTTTTTGTGATAGATCAGGCCTCTGTATTATATTAATTATACTGTATTTTGGACTGTCTATTTGATTTTTTATCTTCGATTCAGTTTCAGGTATCCTACCATATTTTTCCCTAACCCTATCAGATACACTATCAACCAAGTCTACATTTTCAACATTTGACATCCGGTAGTCAAATCTATCTATTGCTTTTATTGTAGAAGGATCATTTATTTTTCCCCTAACTAAAACAGCTATGTTTCCTTGATCGAATGTTTCATGATATTTTTGATATGTGTCATCTCCTTTAATGAAAGCCTCATTTCCAGTTACTCTTGTTATCTGAGACGCTCCAGAAAAAGCTATAAATAAAAGAAAAATTGCAAAACCCAAAAATATGAATGGATGCCTCTCTAGTTTTTCACCTAGAGACCTAAATATATCTTTAAAAATATTCATACAAAAATACTTTAGATATTTTCAATTTTACTTAAAACACTACTTATTGATAAATTTCTCTTTTTAAAATAAATACCTATAGCTATTGGTATAAGAACCAAACCTGAGAATATATATAATATAGGTATACCTCCATTGTTTTTTTCTACAGGTATTCCAATTGATATTCCATCTGTAAAAGCTGTATCACCCGATCTATCTTCATATCTTATCTCTATAGAACCTGTATATTCTTTCTTTATAGCAGAACTATCTGCATTAACAGTAAATAAAGCCGTTTTAGTTTCCCCTGGATCCATATCCCCTAAAAAGGACTCATCATCACCACTAGAGATTGGATCATTAACAAAAAGTTTAGTATTTACATTATTCACAGTAAAATTACCAGTATGTTTTAATTCAACTTCAATCTGTGAGCTTCCCCCTGAATCCAGGTTTGTAGTTATATTTGTTATTCTAAATCTATCAAGTTCTTCTTTAACTCTTATGGGCTTACTTATAGGATCCGATAGTTTTCTTATTTCTCCATAGTTATTTTCATATTTTACATTAAATATAAATTCTCTGTTTCCAGGTTCTGCATCCTCACTTATAGATAATTTAAAATCTATATTGGATTTTTCACCCGGATCCATATAACCAACCGCAGATTCTGATCCTGTTATAGTTATTGACTGTTGGTTTGAAGATAAAGTCACCACAACATTTTTTGCAGATGAACCTCCAGTATTAACTATTTTTCCATCTATAGTAGCATCATCTTCATCCACTCTAAAATTTTCAAAACTTAAATTTTCTAAACTAAAACTTCTTTCTGGACTAACATTTATGTTAGTTCGTAGTATATCTGATTTTTCAGTTACTCCATTCTTTTTTTCGTAAATAATCTTTATATTTACGGGATATATGCCTGGTGTTACTTCTGAATTTGCACCAACTTTAACACTGAAATTATTGGTAGATCGTGGTTCTATTATATTTGAAGAAACAGTCCTAGAAGTTTGTTTTTGGTTGAATCCACCAAAAAATATCCCCTCAGTCTGTGATGAAACATTGATTCTTGGATTATATGCAGTCTGTGTACCTATATTTTTAAGAGAGAAATTTAACCTACCAGTATCACCAACAAAAATCCTTTCTGAACTAGAAGAATCTAGATTAAACTCAGGAACGTCTTCTATTGCTATGGTAACATATCTAGTATCTCTTATATTAAAATCATTATAAATAGGTGAATCCACATTTCCCTCTACAATCCTCGTGTATTTGTATTTTATCTCTATTGGTATCCTATACGTTCCAGGCTCTATATCTCCAATTTCTATATTAAAGCTATATGGGCCCTCAACTCCTTCTTCTACACTTCCCACATTTATAGTTCCAGTATTTATGTCTATAGGTATATTTATTTTTTCTTCTAATATATTAATTTTCAGGTTTCTAGCAGTTTTCACCCTTTCTTCAAAAGGAGCTGGACCTCCTATACTAATATCTCCATTATTTGAAATCCATACATTTAATTTCGTTTTCTCATTAGTAGTAAAGTGATTATCATGTACATTTAAATCAATATCCGGGCTACCGACAACATTGTTATTTACGGCAATAGATGGGGTAACATATATAGATGAAACTAAGAATATAAAAATAACCCTAATATATACCCTTCTCATATTTTTAGATGAAATTGAACTTATTTAATAGTTTTATTTTAACCCGAGAATAAGTATCTATTGTCTTTATATGTCTATAGACTAAACTAGTAGATAAACTTGAGATTAATAAGTTTTTAAGATAGATCTTTTAGACCTAAATACGAACTTTAACTATTAATAAAGATAGTAGCAAATTTGGAATTAAATAAAGATTATAATTTAGTTTTATATATGTATTTAAACAAAAAATTCAATGAAATTAGATGATGTGGATTAATATTGAAGAAGCTGGAAAACCAGAATAATAGATTAATTGTTCTATGTCTTAGAAAAGTTTTGTAATTGAAATAAAAAATCCATTTTTTTAAGGATATATATTAAGATTTGCCTTTTATGGTGGGATAGAAATTCATATATTTTTATACTTTTATCTAAGATACCTATATTTTTCGAATCTCGATAGTTGATTGATATTAGAGATTTATTACGGTTTTTGGATTTAATCCAGATAAATTTCGTCAATTCCTGATGTAGGTCCAGAGGAAGTAGTAGATTTATGGCCTATACTAATTCGGTTTTTATGGTTTTTAGTTGGTTTTATAATAGTTATAGTTTTAGGTTGGTTTTTAATTGAGCCTGTGATATCTAAAGTAATTAAAAAAACCATAATAACCCAACAATCCAAGAATTTCTATTACGTTATATTCAGCTGTTTTTTTGTTATAGCGGCTTTATTTGTTGGTGCTGGTTTTGCTGGCTATGGAAGATTCTTAAGGAATTCAGCATTCGTTATTGCTGCAGCTACTCTTGCTATTGGTGTAGCTGGACAGACTGTTGTTGGCTCTATTTTAGGTGGTTTAGTACTAGTTGTTGATCCAGAATTTAATATAGGTAATTATATTGAGTGGTCAGAAGATGAAGGAGAAATAAAGTCAATCATTTTAAAGGTCACTCGTGTCCATTCTAAAAATGGTGAGCTTATCACTGTTTCAAATACAACACTGACTTAAGAGGCAATAATTCGACCATATGGAAGAGATAAACATAGTATAGTCGAAAAAATAATGCTTGACTATCAAGATGATATAGATAAATCTATACGATATATGGAAGAAGCTG
>JAHENH010000069.1 GCA_018609935.1 Halobacteriales archaeon
CTATGGGTAGTAGGAGGTCTGTACGGTGGTTTGAACCAGCAGAACCAGTAGAAGAATGGAAAATACAAACCATGTTGGAAGCCGCACTAGCATCTGCAACTGTGGGTAATTATAATGGGAATGGATGTGTTGTATTATATAGAGATAGAAACCCGGAAATTTGGGAGTATATATCAGACTGGAGCCAAATAACAACACAAACAGCACCAGTCGGATTCTTCTGGTACTACGACATGGCCTTCTACGACACACAAGGACAATCAATACACGACCTCCTACGAGTAGGTGCACTTGACAAGGCTCATGGTTGGGATGAGGGTCGTGTTTTGAATATGTTTCCGTTGCCTCAGGTTGTTCCTGATTTTATTAATCATCGTATGGCTGCGGTTGATTGTGGTAAGGCGTCGATGAGTGCGGCTATAGCGGGGCAAGCTCTTGGTGTCGAGACTTGTTTTACTGGTTTTGGTGGTGCTGCGCGTGAAGGTATAGAGGATGAACTGGACTTACCTGATACTGCTAATCTTGTTTGGGGTATGCTTGCTGGCTATCCAGCAGAAAGCCCAGAAGCTGGAGGACAACGACCAAGAAGAAACTGGGATTTATTATTCCATCAAGGAGAACATGGAAACCCATTCCCACGTAGTGAAAAAACAAAAGAACTACTAGAAGACGCACACCTAATACAGGAAAAAGCACCACTCGAAGGACGCAGAAAAGAAATAAACCAACTAACAAAACGATTCGGACTAGGCGACCAACACCTAACAGACTGGAAACTAGAAGAATCCAAAATGGGAGGATACGACCAAATAGAAGACCCACCACTAGAACACGAAAACCTAGAAACAGTAAAACAAGAAGTCGAAGAACACCTATACCAAGTCACACCAACAGTCAAAAGAGAAGAAGCAGACGAATACCTAGAAGAAAAAGAAGAACAAGAATAGAAATTTGGGGGTTATTTTCTTCTATAGAGTATTTTTATTTTCTAATTAGGTTTTCTATATATCGGATAGAAGATGTAGGTCTTTTGAACTATTTTTTAGATTTACTTTCTTGTAGGGTATAAACCGCCTTCAACTAACAAGTTCAGAGTGCAACAAGGGTTGTGATTATGTAGTAGGTTTATTTTTTAGGTTTCTATGAGGTATTGTATTAATTGTTTGTTTTAGGTAGGGAATGGTTGCGTTTTTGGTTTGGATGGATATCAAAACCTCAAAGAGTTTTTCTATTGTTGTCTTATGTAGGATAAAAATTATGAGTGGAGATAGTATAGATAATGGTGTTCGTAGTGAGCTTGAAGATCTTGGTATTTATGCTGGTAGTCCTCATAGGGAAGAAGTTTTTGCGTATGTTGTATATTCGAGTGCAGATGTGGATGATTTAGTGTCTGTGATTGAAGATCTTAGAAAGAAATTCAGTGAGTTTGAAGAGCATGAAAATACTTCTGTTTATACTTCTGATGGAGGGAATTGTGCTGTTGCTAGTATTTGGAGTTCAGAAGACATGATAGAGAAGGTTAGTAGTGATCTTTCAAGTATACCAAGTATTGTAGGTCGTCCTAAAAATGAGGAGGGTTTTGGTACAATGGGTATGTTTTATAAGGTAAAGCCAGAATATAGACAGGAATTTCTAGATGCTTTTGATGATGTACTAGATGTACTTGATGGATGGGAAGGACATAAAGAGACAGTTTTATTTATAAACTATGAGGATGAAAATGATATGTTTATTTTTAGCCAGTGGAAATCAAAAGAACATGCTATGAAGTTTTTCAGAAGTGATACATTTAGTGAGACAGTCTCGTGGGGACGGGAAGTCTTAGATGGAAGACCACGACACGTCTTTCTCTCCTAAACTAAAAATACTAGTAGAAAAAATACATATTTAAAACCCTATAGCTATAGTTACCAAAAAATACAGAACATATAAAGGTATAATTTTAATAAGTTTTTATATATAGTACAAAGTATTCATATGTTTAGGTGTGAAAGGTTGTTATGATGGTTTTGTTGGTATGTTTTGATTTTTTAGTATGTTCATTAGTTCTTTTTTTGCTTTTTCTATTTTTTCTGTGTTATATTGGTTTTTTGTTTCTGCAACTATTGGTCGGAATATATATTCCTGTTTTTCATCAAGGGATGGCTCATATTGGAGGTTTATTTTTATTCCTGAACTATCTGTAACCCTAACCATCGGAAATATACGATTTTTTAGTCTTTCAATAGTTAATTTGAAGCTATCTTCTTCTACATGTCCTTTAAGGCCGAAATACTGTATTTTATATCCTTCACTTTTTAGATTTTCAGAGATATTATCAAGTAGTTCGGCTGTCTCATCAAATTCCTCTATATTTAAAGAAATTTGGTTAAGACCTATTTCTTGAAATCCTTCTTTACGAGTCTGCTTATATGTCTTTTCACCTGAAGTCTTTTCATATTTATCTGGTATATCTATATCTCCATCTGGCTCTATCCATACTGTGAGAACAATATCCTGGTTTCTTAGTTTGTTAGGTAAAGAATAAGGAGAATCACTGATTACCTCTATTTCTGCATCAAAAGAAATAGGAGATATACCACTCCGTTCTTTATATAGATCTAGTTCAGAATAAATGAAGTCCTTAGCCTTATCTAGTCCATCTACTTCCACATCGAGGGGATTAACTACCATAATATTATTAAGATTTAAACTTTTATTTTTTTTCCCACCTATATATAAATACCAAATACATATAGACACAAACACACAGACACCAAATACACCCAATATAAGCTATAAAGGTCACATCCAAAAACTAAAAAAACCAATATTAATTAACAAAGAATATTTCCTATATACAAACATATACTGAAACTCTATATTTTTTATTAGATCTAGAAAATTTACCTTTTTTATTTCCAGTGTTTTTACTGCAGGGATAGTTTTTCTTTAAGTATAGAGATGAACCATCCCTACCTAAAAGAGGGGGCCTCCCTGTTCAACGAGGGGACTTAGATGGACAAAACAATGTACATTGCCAGAGATTCTCACCCCCCAATGGGCTCTATTTCCGTCTGTCCCCGACATACCCAAAGTTTTCTTTTTGTTGTCTAACGAGCTTATGAAGCTTCGAATCAGACAAAATATATCAAGACTTCAAGGTTTAAAAACCCCTTTTATAAGGAATATCGATTTATCCTCTACCTAAAGAGAAGAAGGTTTTATTACCTCCCTTACAAACCAACAATTAGAATAAGACTTAATTGTTTTAGCAGTTCTGTGTATATGAGGTATTGATGGATAAGTCTAAGATTGAGTCTATTTCTAATCCTACATCTGAAGAGTGTTTGTCTATAGTTAAAAAGGGTCTAAAGAAAAAATATACAGTAAATATTATAGGTTGTTGTGAAATCGACTATGAAGGTAGAGCATCTAGCTATCTTGGTCTTGGCGATAGAGTAGTATTAATAAAACCTGACGGTACATTATTAGTTCATCAAGATAAAAATAGAAAACCAGTAAACTGGCAGCCTCCAGGTTCTAAATCAAATGCAAAAATACAACAGGATAAACTAGAGATAAACAGTAGAAGAACCTCACCTATAGAGACATTATCTATACTGTTTGAAGATATATATCAAGCATCAATTATAGATCTCAGAGATAATGTCGAATTATCTCTTCAAAGACGTGAAGAAGAAATGCAGGAAAGAATAATAAAAAATCCAGAACTAATCGAAAAAGACTTCAGAATAGTGGAAGAAGAAAGGAAAAACGAATATGGAAGAATAGATATATTCGGAAGAGACAAAGAAGGAAATCCTGTTATAGTTGAACTTAAAGGAAATAAGGCAGGACCAAAAGCAGTTGATCAACTACAAAGATATATAGAAAACTATAGAAAAAACGGATACACAAATATAAGAGGGATATTAGTATCTCCTTCAACATCAAAATCAGCAAAGAACAGGATAAAAAACAAAGATATAGAACATATACAACTAAAACCTAAAACAAGCCTAACAGATAAAACAAAATCACTAGACGAATTCTAAAATTTATATTAATTATATATTTTTTATATCTATTACCTATTTTTTGTTATTTTATCCGTGTTGTTAGAACCGGTATATCTGATTTTCGTATTATTTTATCTGTTACACTTCCTAACAAAAACCTATCAAGACCTGATCTTCCGTGGGTCCCCATAACTATCAGGTCGATATCGTTTTCGTCTGTGTATTCTAGTATTTTTTCATGAGGCGTCCCATATAGAATCTCTGTTTCTGTATCTATGTCCTTTTGTCTGCATCTTTCTTCTATTTTTTGTAGAGCGTTTTCTCCCTCTTCTATTATAGCATCTTCTATTAAGGATATATCACCTTCTAGCGCAGCAACATAGTCTCGTAGATCGACAACAAAGATTGAATGTATTTCCGCATTTGCCCAGTCTGCAAGTTCAATACCATGATCTATAGCTTTTTGAACACCTTCGCTCCCATCTGTTGGAATCAAAATATTATCATACATAAAAAGATAATATGGTATGAAAAGTTAAAAAGTTCTTAGTATAAAGAGATATTCTTTGATATTAGACAGTGCCAAACCACGAACAACATAAAAAAGGAGCTCACAGAATAGGTATACTTCTATCAGTAGTTATTGGAATAGTAATTTGGATGGAAACAAAAAATCTCATGTATATCTTTTTAGGAATAACAATAGGATATATAACTACACGTATTGGTGGGCATCTACCAGATATCGATATAAAAACTTCTATTATCCGTAGATATACAGAATCCATAATACAAACATCGATAGTTATTGGAACAATAGGGCTTTCAATAATCTATATCGAATCAATAAACCGGATAACACAACAATTTATAGACTTGATAGACATCCAGATCTCCACCACACTAACATCAATAATAGCGATTTTAGTATTTTTGGGATTGATTGTTAGGTATATACCAACAGTTATACAGGAGTTAATGCCTAGACACCGAGGTATACTACATAGCTTTCCTTTCTGGATTCTATTGATAGCTACTATATTGATATCTATCTATATAGCATTAGACTCTATTGGGTTTCCAAAACCAGCTTTAAACATAATAGTAACATCTGGATTTATAGGGACGACTATAGGTGTTGCCACACATCTAGGTATGGACAAAGAACTGTTATCTCTTTGACATCCTCCTCACACTGACGCATGGGGTTTCCCTCGGAAATCTTGATAATACACAAAATAATATTTTTGCATCCTAAAGCTAAAGATACAGAGCTTTACTATATGACTGGGATGTGTCCAAAAAAATCTTTTACTAAACCTAAAACGTTTGTGATGTATAGGTGTCTCTATGGATGTTTTAATTTTAGGTGGTAGTGGCTTTATAGGTTCAAATCTTGCTGAAAAACTAAATAATAGAGACCATGATGTTACTATTCTTTCTAGAAATCCAGAAAAAGCAGATATATCCAATGATATAGATACTGTTTCTGGAGATGTAACTGATTATGAAAGTATTGAGGAAAGTTTCCAAGACAAAGATATTGCAGTAAACTTGGTTGCTCTATCACCTCTTTTTATACCAAAAGGAGGGAACAAAATGCATGAGAAAGTACACGTTGAAGGTACAAGAAATATAGTTGTAGCCTCACAGAAACATAACATACAAAAACTTATACAGATGAGTGCACTTGGAGCGGACCCAAACGGTGATACAGAATATATACAGGCTAAAGGCGAGGGAGAAAAGATAGTTCATAGCTCAGACATCGATTTTACTATATTTAGACCCTCTATAGTGTTCGGAAAAGGCGATGAATTTGTAAAATTTACAAAAAAACTTACAACACCATATATAACAGGTCTTCCAAGTGGGGGAAAAACTAAGTTTCAACCAATCTGGGTTGGAGACTTAACCCCAGCAATAGCAGACTCAATAGAACAAGAAAAACACACAGGAAAAACATACGAAATCGGAGGGCCTGAAATATTGACTCTAGCACAGGTAGCAAAACAAATCTATAAATCAGAAGGAAAAACCCTAACCATAATACCAATACCTATGGTTTTAGCAGGTATAGGGCTAAAAATAGGAGAAAAAATACCGGGATTCCCAATGGGAACAGACCAATACAGATCACTAAAATTCGACAACACAGTCAAAGAAAACGATATAAAAAAATTTGATATAAAAGAAAAAGATCTCAAAAAATTCTCTGAATATATAAAAACCAAATAATCAAAGATATACTAAACTGGATATTAGAGTTTATCCACCAGATAAGAACACACTATATATTTTATTCTTTTTTGTGTGGGTCAAATACGTGTTTTTCTTCAGGGAACCTATCTTTTTGGATGTCTTCTATGTAGTTTTTTGTTGATTGTTTTATCTCTTTTTCTAGATTTGTATATTGTTTTACAAATTTAGGTGTGGAATCTGAAAGCCCTAATAGGTCATCTATAACTAGAACTTGACCATCTACATATCTTCCAGCACCGATACCTATTGTTGGTATATCTAGTTTTTCTGTTATTTCTTTAGCAATCACTTCAGGTATCGACTCTAACACCAGAGAAAATACACCAGATTCTTCCAGTTCTAGAGCTGTTTCTATTAGTTCTTCTTTTTTCTCTCTTCCTTGTACCTTATATCCACCCATTACATGTACACTCTGTGGTGTAAGCCCTGTATGGCCCATGACAGGTATACCAAGCTCTACTAGACGTTCTATTATGTCTAGGGTTATTTCACCCTCTATTGGGGTTTCTAGTTTTACTGCTTGTGCATTTGCCTCTTTTAAATATCTTCCAGCATTCTTTACTGACTCCTCTATAGAGCTGCCAAAAGACAAAAATGGCATATCCCCAACAACCAAAGCATTACTGGTAGACCTAGAAACAGCAGCTGTATGAGACAATGATTCTTCAAGAGTTACAGGCAATGTAGTGCTATAGCCAAGACGAGTATTACCAACACTATCCCCAACCAACAATATATCAACACCAGACTCATCTAATATACTAGCTATAGAGGCATTATAAGCAGTCAACATAGCAATACTTCCCTTTTCCCTAATATCACTTATAGTAGCACGCATACAGATATATCCTCATAAATATCTATAACCTCTATCTAGTTAAGCAATACTACTAACCAATTGAAGAATAACGCTAATATAACAGTAAAAAAGAAAATTGGTCCTTCAAGAAAGTATATAGATATATGTTTTTTGTGGTTTAGATCTGTTTTTTATTAAGGTTTGAGGTGTGGGTGTTAATGACGGTGTTTTATGTCGTTTGTCTCTTAATTTCAGTAAATGATAGAGGTGAGAGCTCCGGCTACTAGTGCGAATCTTGGAAGTGGGTTTGATGTGTTTGGTGTCGCTCTCGATAAGCCGGTTGATATTGTGCGTGTAGAAAAGTCGGATAAACTGTCTATTGAGGTTAATGGATTCGGTTCTGATTTTATTCCAGAGGATCCAGATAAAAATACTGCAGGTATTGTAGCAAAAGAGATGGGTGCTAATGTTAGAATAACTATAGATAAAGGTATAAGGCCTAGTAGTGGACTTGGATCTAGTGCTGCTTCTGCTGCGGGAGCTGCTGTTGGAATAAATGAAGCTCTTTCTTTAGATATGTCTATGGATGAACTAATAGATATATCGTCTATGGGAGAGAAAGCCGTTAGTGGGACACAACATAAAGATAATGTCGCTCCCTGTATTGCAGGGGGTTTCACTATTGTTAGTGATTCTGTAGTTTCCTTGCCAGCAGAGTTTCACTGTGTTGTTGTATTACCTGAATTTCCAGTAAGTACAAATAAGGCAAGGGATGTATTACCTAGTTCAGTCTCTCTAAGACAAAGAAGTGAAACTGTAGCAAATGCAGCAAAAGTTGTAGCAGGAATACTTAGAGATGATATAGACCTACTATCTAGTGGTATGAAAGATAAAATAATAGAACAAGCGAGATCTCCACTAATAAAGGGATATAGTATAGTGAAACAAAAAGCACTAGATGCTGGAGCTAAAGCTATAACAATAAGTGGTGGAGGGCCAGCACTTATGGCAGTATGTACAAAAAATAAAAAAGAAGACGTCGCAAAAGCACTAATAGATGGATTCAGCCAGTTTAATATAGATTCAAGAGCATACCAAGTAAGAATCGGAGAAGGAACACAGATAATATCAAGATAAACACAAAAAATATTATCCTTTATTCTTTATATCCCTCTATTTTTTGTTGACTTTATTTTTTAGGTTCTTGATTACAAATAAATAGGAGTTGGATCCAGAAAGTATGTTATATCCTAGATCTCAAGGTATAGATGCTAGTTTTTGTTTTGTGTTTTTTGTATTTCTTCCATTACTCTATTGTGAAATTGTTTTATTACTGAATCTCTGTCTTCTGCTAGGACTACGTCGCTTGAAGAAAGTGCGGCTAGTCCGAAAGCCATAGGGCTTGGTGTTGGTGTTTCTATAAATGATAGTTCTAGTTTTTTTTCATTTATGTTTTTTAGTTCGTTCTCTATTTTTCCTATATCTAGTTTGTCTTCCATACATTCTCTGTATGTTTCTTCTAATACTGCAAAATCTTCGAAGTCCTGTGCTATACCTAAAAGCATATCTGAATCTACCTGTTGTCGCTTTGCGGTTTTTTCATATCCCTTATAGTTTTTTAATATCATTAGAGACCGTGTTGCATTTATTCTGAAATATCTTTTTAATAGTTCGGTCCCATCTAGTGCTTTCTTCAGTTTTTCTCTCGCATTCTCTGGATCCAAGCTGTCGAATATGTCATATAGATTTACTTTCCCTATATCATCAGGGATTGATATAACAAATCCGTTATCTGCTATTGATATTTTTACGTTTTTTCCAGTTCTTCTAGAGAACTCATATGCAACCATCCTTGATAGACCGTCGTTGAATTTTCTACCATAGACTGAATGGAAATAATACTTTCTTTTTCTAGATTTTTCGTCATGTATTTGTTCTACAACAAACCTATTATTCGTTGATATACCAGATTGTCCTGTATATTTTAGTTGTTCATCAAATATCTGTAATATAGAGCGTAATGAATTTTTATCTATTGGATAGGGAGAAAGAAACTGTCTTCCTTTATTTTGTTTTATTTTGTCTATCATTTTTTGTTTAAAGTTTAGTATTTCTTTACCTAGATCATATGAAAGTGGTAGACGTTCTGAAAACCATGATGGAACTGTGGGTTCCTCGTTTGTCCTATCTACATATACCTTAGATCCACGTCTATATCTAAACTTATAATTTTTACCACCTAAAACAAATACATCACCTTTCTGTAGTTTATCAAGATATCCTTCATCTAGATCTCCAACCCATTTATCACTACCCCGGATAAATACATCACAAGAAAATTCATCAGGTATAGTCCCAATATTTGTCATATAAATAGGACGAGCCATCCGTCCTCTACTTCCATATATCTTTTCACCATCCTGTTCATCTTCCCATATTTTAGCATATATATTCCTCTCTTCTAATCCCTCATAATCAGCTTTAAGATATCTTAAAAGAGAGCTCCATTCATCCTCTGTATAATCTCTATATGGATATGCACTCTTTATTGTCTCTACTAATTCTTTTTCTTTACATACATCATTTATAGTCATCCCATATACGTGTTGAGCTAAGACATCTTGCGAGTTTTCAGGGATGAAAACTCTGTCTATAAATCCTTCCTGTGCCTTTTTAAGCATTACACTACATTCTAATAGTTCATCTCTATCTAATGCGATAATTCTCCCTTTAACAGTTTCACCTAATGTATGTCCAGCTCTACCAATCCTCTGTAGAAGACTAGAAACAGATTTTGGAGAACCTATCTGTACTACAAGCTCAACACTAAAATCAACACCAAGCTCCAAGGAAGTAGAACTAGTAACCACCTTCATATCCCCACTCTTTAATCCTTCCTCAACTTTTTTTCTTGATTCCTTACCTAAAGATCCATGATGACAACCAGAATTATCCTCACCGTATCGATCAGGGAATTCATCCCTAAGATTATGTAGAATTCTTTCCGCTCCACTCCTTGTATTTGTAAAAATCAATGTAGAACTATGGTTTTCTATGAGATTATCAAGATCTCTATAAAATTTTTTATTTATTGTTTCAGAAGAAGTATTTATTAGATCCTGGCTAGGACATTTAAGCTCTATGTCAAAATCACGTACAAAACGAGTATCAACAACCTCATAACTACGTGGTTTGTTTTCTATTGGATTCCATCCAACCAAAAATCTAGCCATCTCATCTAAAGGCTCAACAGTAGCAGAACAACCAATCCGTACAAAAGAACCATCAACTAGATCTTCAAGACGCTCAAGAGACACAGAAAGATGGGTACCCCGTTTATTGTTAGCCAATGCATGTATTTCATCAACTATGACCCACTGTATAGTGTTTAGTTTTTCACGGAATTTAGGAGAATTTAAAAGTATACCTAATGTCTCAGGAGTGGTGTTTAATATATGAGGGGTATCATCCAACATCTTCTGTTTTTCATAGCTTGTTGTATCACCATGCCGTATCGCATGCCTAATATCTATGTTTCTACCTTTCTCTTTTTCCTTTTTTTCTATACCTAAAAGAGGGACCTCAAGATTTCTATGTATATCATTAGCAAGACTCTTCAAAGGAGAAACATATAAACAATAAACCGAGTTTTGTAGGCCTTCATTTTTCTCTTTTTTCAAAAGTTCATTTATAATAGAAGAAAAAGAAGCCAAAGTATTATGCATATAAAACCCTCCAAAACCACCTACAAAATTATTTGTTCTAGGAACAGAAAGATCAACCAACAAACCAGAATAATCCACTACCTTAATTTTGTCTATCTCCACCCAACCAATATTTTTATCATCACTATACTCAAAAAAATCATCAACTCCATACCTATCCTGAAAAACTAAACCTGTATCCAACCTATGAGGGCCATCAAGTCTATTAGGCCCTATAGTTTGTCTTTCTTTTATACCCTCATCTAGTATAGAAAGATCTTTTCTATTTAAAATTAAACAGACACGACAATCATTATTTATAGGTTTTTGGATAGTCAGTATTCCAAAAGAAAGAAACAAGTAATTAAGTTGTTCTGCCATAATTTTATTTTCAATCTCTACACCAACCCCCAGGTTTTCTTCCCTTGCTTCTAGGTTGACATAGACAGAAAGAAACTCATGTTTAACATCACTAGGACAATTTAGAATCCAGGATGGAAGACGTCTACTATGTTTATTTTCTAATGAAAGATTAAATAAACTGGATAGAAATGATACAAATCCTGTGTCTTCTATTATTATTTTGTTTCTATCCTCATAGAAATCTAGACCAAACTTTGTTTTTAACAATTTAGATATATCTAGATCAATTGAGGGTTTTTTATCTAATACAATTGTTTTTTCTTGTTCCTTTATTTTTCCCTGAGAAAGTATAAAACCATACAGACCACCTATGTCTTTATCTATACTATCTGGAAATCTAAAAAAGGAATATCCACCATCAAATAAAACACAAACCTCATTCCTTTTAAAAGACAATTCTTCTAGTTTATCTTTTAAAAAATCTATTCGTTCTATCTGTTCTATATCTTGTTTTTGTATCTTTCTTATATCTCTATTTTTATCAAAATCCTTAGTTCGGATTTCCTCTGTTATCTCCAATAAAGCTAAGATATTTTTAAGATCACGTTTATCAAGTGTATCTAACGAACCAGATCCGTCTAGACAGTCAATATATTCTTTGTACTTTTTGTATGTGACTATAAAACCAGACCTAGGTTGTTTTTGATTTAATAGATCAAACCTCTCTTTTTCTACAGGTAAAGATATTTTTTTAGGGATGCCAATTTTGTCGCTTTCTTTTATGTTTTTTGCTTTTTTCCAATCTATATTGTTTTTTGAGTTAACTAAAAGAGGATGATCTGGTGTTATTTTTACCTTCCTACCATCTTTAGTTTTTATTTTATAGATGTCTCCACTGTATTTTTCTTTATATATAGCGGATTTTCTTTTTGTTATATCAGACCCATCAAAGGAAAAAGATTCTATGTCACTACTATATAGTTTTCCATGGCTATCTTCAAATATTTTATTTTTTGTATGGTCTAAGATGTCTTTTGCTGTTTTTATCTCCATTTTTCCATTTTTTAAAAATGGTATGGGTGTATCTTGAGTTACGCATTTTCCACTACCTGTAGGTGCAGCTATCAATACATTTTTATCTTTATGTATAAGTGGTATAGCTTTTTTTTGTGGTGGAGTAAATAACTCTTCAGTCCAATCTATATCTTTAAATTCTTCTTTCCACCACTCAGAAAGCGAAGATTCGAATAACTCAATAGCTGAGTTCACAAAAGAAACGAAGAGGAAAACTCTTTAATAGTTTTCTATTTGGTTTATTTCTTCTAGATATATATTGTGTAGTGATCGGTTGCTGCCTGCGAGTTCGTTTCTTTGGTCTTGTTTCATTGGGTCATATTCATTTCCATCCAAATTAGTTATTTTTGCTCCAGCCTCCTTTGCTATAAGTACACCAGCTGCAGTATCCCAAGGATAAGTATCATACTCCCAAACAGCATCTGCACTACCACTTGCAAGATAACAAAGATGCAAAGCTGCAGACCCCAAACGCCTTATAGCCCTAGTCTTCTGATAAAAATGAGTAAGATACTGACCATCCGGATCATAACCAGAAATCAAAACACTTTCTTCTAGGTTATCTCTATCTGAAACAGATAATTTGGAATCTCCGTTTTTGTATGCTCCTCTTTCTTTCATCGCTGTATAAACATCGTCCGTTTCTGGTACGTATATGCATGCTGCGAGTGGTTTGTTTTCCTCAAGTAGGGCGATAGAAACAGAATAGTTAGGATTACCATTAGCAAAGTTTCCAGTACCATCTAATGGATCAATCAACCAAGTATAACGACTATCTTTATCCTGCATAACTTCCTCCTCAGACATAATATTATGCTCAGGAAACTCATTCTCAATAGCTGTAGTGATTATTTCATTAGATATGTAGTCTGCTTCTGTAACAACATCAGAAGCACTACTTTTACGTGTTACCTCAGCCTCACCTCTGAGTTCTCTTAGTGGTTTTCCTGTACTCTGTGCTGCTTCTTTTGCGACACGTACAGCCCTTTCTTCCATGCCTTCTTCAACAGTAGTTTTGACTGGTGATGGTCTTTCTCCATCTCGTATACTCCAGCCTAAGAGTTCTGTTGTGCTGAAAAAGCTCTCGTCATAGCTTGTTTTTACTAAGAATCCAGGGGTTGGTGAGCCAGAGATTTCTAGGGTGTCTCCACGACCTATCTGTGTATGGTATCTACCACCATCTACTAGTACTTGGCATTCATCTTCAGGCTGAATAACTATTTCAGCATTTTTATCTACTACTATTGGTCTTACACCTAGTCTATGTACGTTTAGTGGTGTTATTTGTAGTGTTGAATTATCTTTAGGATAGTGTATTGGTCCTCCTGCAGATAATGCAAGACCTGTTGATCCTGTAGGAGTTGAGACTACTACACCATTCCCTTCATATTCTCCCACATATTCCCCATCTACAAATACCCGTAGATCTGCTATTTTTCTCTCTACAGGATCCTCAGGGGGAACATTCTGTACTATAACATCATTTAACCCTGTTCCATCTAGAGGTCCTTTTACCTGTATTCTTTCTCTACGGTCTATTCTAGCTCTACCACTTAATACTTCATCTAACGCTTCCTCTATGTCATTTGAATCAATTCTTGCAAGAAAGGCAAGTCTTCCAGCGTTTATTCCAACTACTGGAACTTCTTGTGGTGAAAATTCTTTTATTCCTTCTAAGAATGTTCCATCCCCACCTATTGTTATACCTAATGTCTTGTCTTTATCATCTACATCAATATCTGTTCCTACTTCATATGTTTCAACATCTATATCTCTTTTATCTCCCCAGGAATATAATAGATCTTCTGCCTCGTCTGCGTTTGGACTTACTAAACCAATTATTTTCTTCGTAGTAGCTAGCCTCCTCGCTTGCATAAACACCATTTAGAAACTACCTTGTATAATCTTAACGAAAGATAGTCAAAATTAATGTATATATTTATATATCTGGTTATATCTTCATAAATTAATATTATACAAAAATATATTGAACTATACAAATATAGTATAGATTTTTTGGAAACTATAAACTATTATTTTTAATCTATGAAATCTAAGACACAACTATATAAACATAGTTTATTTATATTATATATGCCTAAAATAAATCTTTTCTATATATGAAAAATAAAAAGTTGACACAAATAAAAGATTAAAAAATCGAAAATAGAAAAATTATAAAAAATCTACAGGTATATTAAATTTTTAACTCTTTATTAAAGGTCTTACATCATGGCGCCGGGAGGTGCACCTCCCATTCCGCCACCCATTCCTCCCATGCCTCCTCCAGGTGGGCCGCCACCTGGTCCTCCTTCTTCATCGTCGCTACTGCTACCTCCAGAAACTACATCATCTATACGTAGTATCATTACCGCAGCTTCAGTAGCACTAGATGTAGCCTGGGTCTTAACGGATAATGGCTCTATAACTTCATCCATACTTCTTGTTTCACCTGTGTATGCATCAAGTCCAACGTCTTTTTGTCCAGAATCATGTTTACTTCTAAGTTCTACAAGTGAATCTATAGAATCGTGTCCAGCGTTTTCAGCTAAAGTTCTTGGTATTACCTCTACTGCATCAGCGAAAGATTCTACAGCTAGTTGCTCTCTCCCAGAAACACTATCAGCATAATCTCTAAGTCCAAGAGCAACTGCTATTTCAGGAGATCCGCCACCAGTTAGTACTCTACCATTTCTTAGGGTAGTAGCTACAACGTTTAGAGAATCTACAAGAGCTCTTTCAGCTTCTTCAACTACGTGTTCTGTACCTCCTCTTAGAAGTACTGATACACTCTTTGGATTTTCACATCCTTCAACAAATGTCATCTCATCGTCTCCGACAGATCTTTCTTCTACAAGGTCAGCATTTCCAAGATCTTCTTCTTTAAGATCTTTTATGTCAGATGTTATTCTTGCTCCTGTAGCTCTTGCGAGTTTTTGCATATCACTTTTCTTTGCTCGTCTGATTGCTAATATTCCTTCTTGTGCTAGGAAGTGTTGTGCCATGTCATCTATTCCTTTCTGACAGAAAACAACGTTAGCGCCAGAATCTACTATTTTGTCTACCATTTCCCTTAGCATGTTTTCTTCCTCATCTAGGAAGCTTTGTAGTTCGTCTGGACTGCTAACACTTATTTCAGCATCTGTTTCTGTTTCTTTGACTTCGATAGCTGTATCTATAAGAGCTATTTTAGCATTGTCTACGGATCCAGGCATGTTTGGATGTGTGCGTTCTTTGTCTATTATCATACCATCTACGAGTTCTGACTCTCCTGCGGACCCTCCTTCTACTGTTTCTATTTTTACATTATCTAGATCTATTTCTCCACTGTCATCTTGTACAGATAATACTGCTTTTACAGCTAGTTCGGATAGTTCATCTCTAGCTGCTTCAGCACCTTTACCTGTCATTGCGGTTTCAGCTATCTGTCTTAGTTTTTCTTCATCGTCACCGGATACATCTTCGGATGTGTCCTCTAATATTTCACGTGCTTTTTCGGATGCTTTTCTGTATCCGCTTGCTATAACTGTGGGGTGTACATCTTGGTCTAAAAGATCTTCTGCTTTTTTAAGCAGCTCTCCTGCTATAACTACTGCCGTTGTTGTTCCGTCTCCTGTTTCTTCTTCTTGGCTGTCTGCGACCTCGACTATCATTTTTGCAGCTGGATGTTCTACATCCATTTCGTCTAGAATGGTGACTCCATCGTTTGTTATAACTACATCTCCGAGATTGTCGACAAGCATTTTGTCCATGCCCTTTGGGCCAAGAGTTGTCCTTACAGCTTCAGCCACAGCTTTCGCTGCGGTAATATTCATCGATTGTGCATCTTTCCCACTTGTTCTTTCTGACTCTTCACTTAGTACTAGTACTGGTTGACCTCCTACCTGCTGTGACATATATTAATATTTTAATCTGCACCATACAAGAATATTTCGTTACACTATTAAATAAGAAGAATTCAAATTTTTGGCTTTATAATCTATTTATATTTGATTTTATAGGTATATTCTTGAAAGTTATTTAAAATAATGTCAACATCTTTAAAAAACAATTATAATTACCAAAAATAACATATATGGTATATAGAAATATACAACCACTAAATACATAAAGAGTATTATAATTCCAAAAACCAAAAAATAACCATAAAACAAAACTACACATACATCAACATCAAAATAATACCCAATCTACTTATTTTCCCTAATAAAAATTTTAGTTTAAAAGAATTCTCGATAGTATATCATCTATATATAAATCGGTAGAAAAATATGATGTATAAATTAATATCTATATAGATATGCCTCAATGGATAAAAGATTTAAAAATAAACAAAAAATGGATTCTCTTAACACCCTACCTAATAGTTATATTGGGTGTTTTATTAGCACCAAGGATATTTTATGATAGATTTATATGGAAATATTTCTATGGACCAATTCTTGCAGACTCTCAGGCCCTCAACACTATAGTATATAATGGTATAGAAGCACATCCAGGATATACCTTAGTAAGTGAAATATCATATGCATATACATTATTAACTATATTAATATTTCTTATCCATCTACTCAGAATCTTTGACATAGGAAAAAAACCCCAGTTTTTCCACTCGCTAACTCCATTCATACTGTTTGGAGGGGCTATTAGAGTAATTGAAGACGCGGAACTATTGGAACTTCCACTCTCACTATTTTTTATATCCCCAATAATATATTTTACAATATTTATATATACTACAATATCTTTATTTATCTGTCTATATCTTGAGAAAAAAGACTATATAGAAAACTATACAAAACTGCTATCAATAATAGGAATAATATCTTTCGCTACAATCCTCATAATTCTACTATCTAATGGATTTACATTATGGATACCACTAGCTATAGTTGGACTTGCTACCCTAGCCTGGGCTATAACATGGTATCTACCAGTAATGTTTATACCAAAAATAAAAGAAGCTACAGGAAAAATGGGTATGATACTATTATGGGGACACCAAGTTGATGCAGCATCAACAGTTATAGGGCTCGAATATCTAGGATATGGAGAAAAACACCCCATAGTAAGATACATAATAGAAACATCCGGAACCACATACTCATTTATGCTAGCTAAAGCGATTATAGTACTCCTAATTCTATATTCATTCGATAAAAAATTCCTAGAAAACTCAACAAGGCTCGCATACCTACTTCTTATAGGAATACTAGCAATTGGACTAGGACCTGGAACGAGAGACCTAATAAGAGCCACAATAGGAGTGTAAACTAAAATAGTAAGCTACCATGCCCTGAAGGGGAGGTGTGGTATTTACTGGAAAATCAGAGATTTTCCTAAAGTCGGAAACCTCTGGTTTCCGTGATTCAACGTGGATTCTGGCTCTAATCTGTGAGGGTACGGTAGTTGCCGTTCGCCTTCAACATCCTGTTTTTCAAGCGCACGCCTACGGATGCGCCTCCGCCGGTTGCTTTCTTACTCCGGCGGAGAAACTTTATGGCTACGTTCTTAGCGGCGTTATAATTAGCACGGCCCTCATAACCGCATTTTTGACAGTTGAAGTCACTACCGCTACGATTGTTTTTGTGCGTAAAGCCACACTTACTACAACGTTGTGATGTATACTCAGGATTTTCCTGTGTAACCTCTATACTGTATTCTTCGGCTTTGTATTTGATGTACTCATAGAGGCGGCGATATGCCCAATCGTGGAACCGATTAAGGTCGTCGCGTATACCGTCTAAGTCCTCCATCGCTATCAAGGTACAATCTTTTTCTTCGGCTTCCTCCACGATTTTCTTCGACACCCTGGGTAGATATACATTGAAACTACCTATCTCCTTTCGCCCTACATTTTGGACATTTTCGTGGGCATCTCTTGAACCATGCTCCTGCAGCAACTTCCTGCTCTTCATACTCTCTAAGCCAATGGTTAAGATACTCTATACTCAATACATTCCGGTCAAAGTGACAACGAGAGTACCTCTTATGTTTAGGTCTACACCAAGAACCGCTCCGTTCTCAGTTTCTTCCGACTTTATCTTTACTTCTTTCATTACCGACACATAGAGGTAATAATCACCATCATGGTAGTGGAATGTTGTGCCTTTCTTTTTCCAGTCGTCTTGTAGATACCTCGTTTTGGGGTTGTCGTCACCGTCCGGTAAAACGTACTCTGCCTCGACCACTACCATTGATTGCGGCAAGTGACACAGAACCATCTTTTAGACGTTGAATACATCTCTGTAACGCATCGGCGGTGAGATTACGCCTACCTGTACGTAGTTTGAGTACAGGTTTGTACCCTCTCTACGTCTTCATAGGTAAGTTCGGGGAGTTTCGTCTTTGATGAGGCTATACATTCTTCAATGTTCCATCCTACGCCAGCCGCGTATTGACACGCTTTCTTGAACTGATAGAACGTCCCACGGAAGTCTTCCTACCGTTCTTCCGATACGTCTAACTTTACCTGTACAGTTCAGCGTATCTCCACACACCATATATGATTACGTATATTTAACTGGTTAACTGTATTATGTAGGATGGAGTTCAATTACAGCTATGGGACAGACTAGGTCAATAGTCCGACACATTCTCCCCACACCTAAAGTCGCAGGTATCCTGCTCTGATCTGTATGATTCACTTATAGAAGAGGATTTGTTTATATCTATGATAATATATGTATATATCGTGTAAGTGATCTATGTACTCTGTCTTGGATTTTATCTAGTAAATCTAGGTTAGCTTTTTTTATATATTGGTTAAGATGTCTATCTGATACTACTACTATTCTTTTTTCTACTGTTCTATTAAGCTCTTTTAATGTATCTATATATAGTGATTCTAGTGAATCTGCATCTATTTTTGATGCTCTTCCATACGGAAAATCTGCTACAGCGCATTCTACATTAGTTATAGGAAGAAATCTAGCATCCCCTAGTCCAATATACCATCCATTATAGTTGAAATAATGGGATAGGTTTTTATAGGTTCCTTGCACCATTTTCTTTTGAGAGTCGAATCCTATTACTTTAGAATCAACTAATTTCGCTTCTATTAGAAACCCCCCTGTTCCACACATTGGATCTAATAGTATGTTCCCTTTATATCCCCCTGCTATATTGGTTAATGTTCTAGCAAGTTTTGGATCCATACTTCCAGGCTGAAAAAAAGGTTTTTTAGTAGGTTTTCTTTTCTCAAAATCCTCTTTTTCTGAAACTACCTTTCCAAAATAGGCATTACCTTCAGAGAGTAAAACTCTAAATTTTTTGTCTGGATTGTCTAAGTCTACCCTATATCCTTTTTTATATATAACATCTCCAATCTGTCTTTCTAGTTTTTCAGTATCTATACTGGGGTATTCGGTTATTTTTCTTACTCTAACTCTAAAGCTGCCTTTAAAGTCATATTTTTGGTCAATCATTTCTAAAATATCTTTTTTGTTTGCTTTTGAGGTTCCTTTAAGTTCTAGAATATTCTGTGACATCCCAAGTCTAAAATGCTTGAGGGAGGGAGTTATAGCTATACCTTTAGTTACTTTCCCTATAAACTCTTTAGTCTTTACATTAATATTTTTCGCATTTTTAATCTTGGATATGTCGTCTGATAAATACTTTATTTCAGTTACAGCGAGGTTTTGATTAGATTGATCAAGCTCTGAAAGATACATTTTAAAGTTTTTATGCCCTTATATATTATAAGTGCGCATGAGTCATCTCGATCCAAAAGAAACTATAGAAATTGAAAACGTTGTTGCATCTACCTCAATAGGACAGGAACTAGATCTAGAGGAAGTAACACTAGATATAGGGGCTGATTATGATCCAGAAAAATTTCCAGGGCTTGTGTATAGAACAGAAGAACCTAAGACAGCTGCATTAATTTTTAGATCTGGTAAAATAGTCTGTACTGGAGCAAAAAGTACAAAAGATGTTGATAAAGGGCTTAGAATAGTTTTTGATAAACTGAAAGATGTAGGTATAGATGTAAAAGAAGATCCTGAAATAGAAGTGCAAAATATAGTAGCAAGTGCAGACCTTGGAGGGGACCTAAACCTTAATGCTATAGCTGTAGGTCTTGGTCTTGAAAAAGTAGAATACGAGCCTGAACAGTTCCCAGGACTAGTTTATAGACTAGATAATCCACCAGTAGTAGTATTACTATTTGGTAGCGGAAAACTAGTAGTTACAGGAGGTAAAAAACCAAATGACGCAGAAAAAGCAGTAGATGTGATAATAAAAGAACTAGAAGATCTAGACTTAATTTGAGCTTAAAAACTCGTTATTCTGAATATTTAGACTGTTATATAGAAGTAGGCAAAGCAGGAAACAAAATAGTAGGAATAAATTTTTCTGAAACAAAAAATGAGGAAGAAAACAATAGTAATGTCTTAGATGACATATTTTCTTATCTTAAAGGAGAGAAAGTAGATCTAACAAAACATGAAATAGCTCTAACTTTATCCGGAAAAAAAAGGAAAGCGTTAGAACAAACCAGAAATATACCATATGGATCCACAATAACATATGAAGAACTTGCAGAATCTATATCAGCAGAAAAAGAAGGAATAAGAGAAACAATAAATTCTAATCCGATACCTATTTTGTTACCTACACATAGAGTTATAGAAAAAAACAGTATAGGAGGGTTCCCAGCATCTAAAAGGATAAAAAAACGTCTATTAGAACTAGAAGGAAGTATCTAATTCTTCTGAATCTTCTTCCTCGTCTTCAAATTCATCAATAGTTTTTTCTTCAGTTTTTTCTACAATAAATCTATAAGAACCAGCCTCAAATATTCTTCTGGATCTCCCTCCACTAAAATCTAATATCTTACCTATACCTTCACTCATTTTTTCTGAAATATTAGCGGCTATCTGAAAAGTAGGTACAACAGAATATTTTGTTCCCTCTCCATCAGAAAAAGATTCAACTATACCCCTCTCTTCTAGGTCATCCAATATATTTTCAACCTTTTTAGGATATAAGCCAGTTTTTTCAGCTATATCTTCTACAGTACCAGTTTCAAGTTCCCGTAAAGCTATATATACATTAAAATCACTACGTACCTCAAACATTTCTGAAAATAAACCAACCATAGTATCTGTAACTCTATCATCTACATCATCCACTTTATCTTCTATCTCATCCATAGATATATCTCCTTCACCTCCAAACTCTTCTTTTTCATCAACTTCTTCTTCAACATCTACAGAGTTCTCTTCCTCAATTTCCCCAGACATTTTAGCAATTTTTATTGTTTTTATAAAAACATAATACTTCCGAAGAAACAATTACTTTAATATATATACAGATAAAAACAATATACTCAAACTTACCTCTTCAGTATTTAAACTTATGTTGGAGATAGAAATAAAGGCTCCAGGAAACCTAGACGAGGTGAAAGAAAAATTGAGAAATCTGGATGCCAAAAGAATCGGACAAAAAACACAAAAAGATATATACTACCAAGCTCCACATAGAGATTTTATAGAAACGGATGAAGCTTTAAGGATAAGACAAGAAAATGGAGAGATATATCTTACATATAAGGGGCCTAAGATAGATGATGAGACAAAAACACGTAGAGAAATAGAGATAGAACTAAAAAGCCTTGATAAAATGGATTCTATATTGGAATCTTTAGGGTTTAAAAAATCAATGGGAGTCGAAAAACAAAGACAGCTATATTCTATAGAGGAATACAAAATTGCCTTAGACAATGTAGAAGGATTAGGTGAATTTATAGAAATAGAAACAATGACTGATACAAAGGATGGATATGAGGAAAAAAAAGAAAAAGCACTAGATATACTAAAAAAATTAGTGGACTCTGAAACTATTACAAAATCTTATCTGGAGTTGTTATCAGATGATAGCTAAACAAGGAAAAAAATGGATATTTGTTTCTCTTTTACCAATACTCTTTATATATATATTTATTCCGACCTTCTTTATAGGATATTTATTTATTCTATTACCAGGGGGTGTCTTGTATTTTTTCAGAGATCCTAGAAGAAAACCTGAAAATAAGGGTGTTGTTTCTCCAGCGGATGGAAAAGTCATTTCTATCGAAAAAACCGACAATTTAGAGATATCTATCTTTATGCGTTTACATGATGTACATGTAAACAGGATACCTATATCAGGAGAAATAACAGATATGAAACATAAAGATGGAAAACATTTTCCAGCATTCTTAGATGTAGAAAATGAAAAATTAACTACAGATATAAAAACAAAAAAAGGGATATTTGAAATATCACAGGTAGCAGGTCTTATTGCCAGAAGAATTACTCCTTATATAAAAAAAGAAGATAAAGTGAAAAAAGGACAAAAACTAGGTATAATAGCGTTTGGATCTAGGGTGGATATGAAGTTTCCTAGAAAATATAATAAAAAACACCTAAACATCGAAAAAGGCGATAAGGTAAAAGCTGGAAAAACGGTTATTGCAAAACATCAACATAAACAAAAAACTGGTAGATAATGGATATAGACGATATAGAGTTTAATAAGAAATCAGTATATATTCCTAAATTTAATATATTAGTTATTAGTGATCTTCATATAGGTCTAGAAAATCAGGCAAGACAACATGGGTTACATCTACCGATGGGTGAACAAGAAAAAATAAAAAATAATATTGAAAAAATATTGGATAAGTATAATCCTTCAAACCTTATATTAAATGGAGATATACTACATGAATTTGGAAAATTAAGACAGGAAAAAATTTTAGACCTCAAAAAAAAATATAACACAAAGAGACATTGAACCTATTTTTATTGAAGGTAACCATGATACTACACTTTCAAAAACAGTAGACACCGTAGACATATATAAAAAAGGAGATATAGTATTTCACCATGGACATTCTATACTTGAAAACCTACCTAGTGCATCCATATACATAATAGGGCATGACCATCCAAAAATAGAAATAGAAGGGAAAAAAGAAACATGTTTCCTTTATGGTCCATTTAAAGACGGAAAAAACAGTAGAGTACTGATGCTTCCAGCATTTAACCCGTTATGTCGAGGTGTGACAGTAAACAAAATGGAAGGAAAAGACATAATGAGCCCATTTATAAAAGACCTAGATAAATTTCAAGTAATAATAAAAACAAAAAAAGAAACCCTAAAATTTCCCCAACTAAAAAAAATACGAAAAATACTATAGACAAAACTCTAAAAACTAAAAACCCACAATCCTATGTTTCCAAGCCTTTAAAATAAAAAGCAATTCTGTCTCTAACGAACTAAAAAAAGAGTTCTTAAATCTATCATTGATCTAGATATTTAGTAATGAATGCTGAACCTGAACCTGAACCTGAAGAAACAAAGAAAGATACACAGGATAAACAAGAGAAAACAGATACTGGAAAAGAAAATAAAGTTAAAGAAGAACTTGACGAGTCTGAAAGACAAGAGAGTAGAATAGAAGAACTTGAAGAAAAACTAGAGGAAAAACAAGAAAGAATAGAAGAACTGGAAAGTCGGGTTAAAAGAGTTAGGGCTGACTTTGAGAACTATAAAAAGAGGAAAAAACAAGAAATAGAAGATATAAAACAGAAAGCTAGTTCTGAGTTAATAGAAGATATATTGGAGGTTAAGGATGATCTGGAGAGGATGTTGGAAAACGAGGTGGATAGAAAAGGAGTAGAGATAGTAGAAGATAAATTATATGATATATTGAGAGGTGAAGGAGTGGAAGAAATAGAAGCCCAGGGGAAACCGGATCCAAATAAACATGAAATAATAGCTAGTACAGAAAACCCAAAAGCAGAGGGTGGGGAGATAGTAGATGTATACCAAAAGGGATACATGATAAAAGAGGAAACACTACGACAAGCAAAAGTAATAGTGGCCTCTAAAGATGATGAAAGCAAAGAAGAAACACAAAAAAATAATACATAACACCTAAAAAGATGGTATAGTGGTTTGACCTAAAGTCTGGAGTGTTTTCTGTTTTACAATCTAGTTTAGAGATATGGAGAAACATCTTCCAGATTTTCTATATTTTTTAATAGAGGGTTTTTTTTCTATATTTTTAGTTTTTCTCCGTCTTCAGCTAGTTCTTTATATTCATTTTTAAAGTAATGTGACAGATGTACTAATCTAGTTTTTTTTGCGTTTATTGATTTTGAAAGATCTATAGCTCCTTTATATGTCATATGTTTGTCAGCGAAAGAAAGGGCATCATCTGATAATTTATTTTGTATATATTTTGGAAAGTCACCGTTAGTGGGAACTATGGCATCAGCTATTAATAGATCTGGAGATTCCATAAGTTCTAAGGATGTTTTAGGTATAGAACGGGATGTGTCTCCAGTTATAACTACTTTTTTATTTTTATCTTTGTTTTTTATGATTATTCCATATGAGTTTATTGGTGGATGGTGTACAGGAATTAATTTAAAATATAGTCCAGAGAGTTTAAATTCTTTTTTTGGTTTTTTATTTTTTGGTTCTATAAAAGAGAGGAATCTATAACGTTTTTTTATTGGATCCAGTACTCCGGGGGCTCCATATATAGGTAGGTTTTTAGATATTCTATAGAAATCTCCCAGTCCTGCATAGTGATCATAGTGTGCATGGGTAAAAACTACTGAATCTACATTATCTATGTTTTCTCGTAATAGCTGTGATCTAAGATCTGGAGAGGTATCAATTAGTATAGTTCCCTTTTTTGTTTTAAATAAAAGTGAAAACCTGGTTCTTTCTTTGTTTTGTTTTTTATATCTTTGGCATGTCTCACATCTACATCCTATCTGTGGAACACCAGCTGAGTCCCCTGTCCCTAGGAATGTTATCTCCATATATTTTCTTTCCTACCTACACTTTCTCTCCTCAATTGTTTTTTATTTTAGATTTTAATATTATTTAGCTACCGGAGAGTCTTCCATTGCATCCATTTCTTTTAGGTTTTCTCTCTTTTCAAATCCTTGTATGGCATCTAGAAGGTCTTGTTGGTTTAGTTTAGTTCTTCCTTCGGTTAGTGCCTCTAAGACTGCTTCCCTAAGCACCATACGTATATCACTTCCTGTTAGTCCTTCAGTTTTTCTTGCTAGTTCTTCTGGATCGAAGTTTTCTATCTCGACATTTCGTGTTATTATAATAAAGATTTCAGCCCTCATCTGTTCATCTGGGGCTGGGAATTCTATAATTTCATCAAATCTTCTCCATGCTGCATGATCTAAAAGTTTAGGATGGTTTGTAGCCCCGATAAGTAATACTGAATCTTTGACAAGAGATATGTTATCTACTGACTTTAATAGTGTATTTACTGCTCTTTTTAGGGCTGCATGTTCATCACTTTCTCTTGTTTTTGCAATATAATCAAGTTCATCTATAAAGAGAATACATGGAGAAATCTTTTTAGCAAGCTCGAAGACTTTTTCCACATTTTTGGCGGTTTCACCAAGATACTGTGATGTAATCATAGAAAGTTTTACTTCTATAAAAGGAAGATCTAGTCTATCACTTAGTGCTTTAGCAGTACTTGTCTTTCCTGTTCCAGGTGGACCTACAAATAATAGCTTACCAACGTCTCTAAGACCCACCTTACCTAGATATTCTCTATGTTCTATTGCTTTTGCTGTCTTTTTCACTTCTCTTTCCTGTTCATCTGTAAGTACGATTTCATCTAGAGGCTGTTCAACTTCCTCTGGAGCGAAAACATCAACAAGCTCCATTTCTTCTTCTCCTAAGAGGTCTTCTACTAGAGAGTGCACCCATTCTGCATCTGTTTGTTTTGGAGGGTTGCTAGCTAGTGCTTCTTCATAATCTACGTCGAAGTCTTCTTCAAAACGAAGAGCAAGTGTAGGATTTTTTAAGATTTGGTCTTTGTCAACTCTCTCTTTAAACCATTTTTCTGCTAGATCTAAAACCGTGATTTCTAACTCTCCATTTTCATCTTTACTTATAAATGGAAGTTTTTCTACTTCTTCTACACCTTCTAGTTCATCATCTACAGCTAATGGTCGTTCGATAGATCCCTTATTCCAAACAAGTTTTCTTATCTTAGGTGGAAGATCATCCTCATCAAGGTCCTCATTTTTATTATACGTATCCGCAGTTAAGAGTAACTCAACGATTCCCAGAGCATCCATAGCTTTAAAATAAATGTTGTAAAAATAAAAATTACTTGGTAAATATTTCACAACCGTTTTCTTTTACTAAAACAGTATGTTCCGCCTGAGCAACAAAGTTTCCTTCTTTTTCTTTTAAAACCGGATAAGAACGTAGCGCATCAAGGCCTTCAAGCCTATCAACCAACCTATTTTCTCCAACCCATCTTTTAGCAAAGGGAAGATCACCATAGTTTTCTTCTATCTCCTCTATAAGGTTTCTACCTCGTCTCGATCTAACATTTCTGTTTCCTTTCAAAGCATAAATTTCCTTTTTACTACCCTCATTTACCTTTCCTCTACCATCTGTAACAAAAGGCTCTATAGCTACAACCATACCTTCCTCTAAAATACTACCTTTATCTACGGCCTTGTTAGGTATAGAAGGAGAAGTATGCTGTTTATAATGACCTAATCCATGACCTGTAAGGTTATAAACAGGAGAAAACCCACCATCCTTTATAGTTTTTTCTATCACACCACCAATATCTGCAGTAGAAACACCAGACTCTATCGAATCTATAGCTACATCCAGAGCTTTCTCCGCTACCTCAACCATCTCTTCATTTCCACCTAAATCAACAGTTACAGCCGAATCAGCAATCCAACCATCCACATGTACACCTATATCAAGATTAACCATACTTTCCTCAAATATAGAAGAATCATCTAAAGAAGGAGTAACATGTGCAGCCTCTTCATCAACTGAAATATTAACAGGAAAAGCAGGCTCACCACCAAGGCTATATATCTTTTCCTCAGCAAACTCCGCAACCTCCAACATAGATTCTCCAACACCAACAAGATCTATAGCCTCCTTTCTAACCTCTTTTAAAATCTCTCCAGCTCTCCTATGTTTCTCTATATCAACCACAATAAGCAAACCTATGTAAACTCTAAGTTTATCTCTTTTGAAAACCCCACAACATTATATTAAGTCTTTAGTAATCATACTATATCTTGTTCTCAAAATTCAACTAATTCTTTTAACTTAACCCTATTTTTTACTCTAAAAACAAATTAAAACCCAAAAAATAAAAAATAACAGGTAGAGTTATTTAACAAAAGAAAATTAAAAAAGATATGATAGAGAGTTTAGAAGAAGAAGTTGAGATATTTGAAAGACATCTAAGAGTCCTAAAACTAGTAAATCACCAAGAACCCATTGGTATAGTAAAACTAAGTGAAGAAACAGGATATCCAGACCATAAAATCCGATATTCCTTAAGAGTCTTAGAAGAGGAAGGACTAGTAGAACCCTCAGCACAAGGTGCTTTAACAACAGAAAGAACAGAAAGCTTTCTTAAAACATTAGACAAAAAAATAAAAGAAATAACTGAAAAACTAGAAAAAATAAAACCAGACAAAATATAATATCAAATCAAAGAAATAAAATAAAAAACTAACAAAAATATAAAAAACCAAAAATATACTTTCTATATATTAAAAAAAATATAAACTGTAAAGCTTATATAATATTTATTTTAAATAGCTGTAAAAAGTTTTTAGATTACGTGTTGTAGTTTGGGGCTTCATCTGTTATTACAATGTCATGAGGATGGCTTTCTTTTCTTCCGGCATCTGTTATACGTATAAATTCAGCTTTTTCCCTCATTTCATATAGGTCTTTAGCTCCTACATACCCCATCCCACTTCTTACCCCTCCTACTAGTTGAGAAAGTTGTTCTTCAACACTTCCCCTATACGGTACTGCACCTTCTACTCCTTCGGGCACAAAGTCTTCTGTACGAAGATATCTATCTGAAGAACCCTCATCTTCATCAGATGTTAGTGCGCCTACACTACCCATCCCCCTATATTTTTTATATCGTTTACCTTCTACTGTTGTAGTTCTACCTGGAGCTTCATCTGTACCTGCAAGTAAAGAACCTATCATTACACAATTAGCACCTGCTCCAATCGCTTTTGCTATATCACCAGAATAACGAATTCCTCCATCCGCTATAACAGGTATATCATATTCTGAAGCTACATCTGCTACCTCTGCTATAGCAGTCATTTGTGGAACACCAGCACCAGCTACTACTCGAGTGGTACATATACTTCCAGGACCTACACCAACTTTTATACCATCAGCAAAAGATATTTCTTCAGCTGCTTTTTTAGTAGCTATATTTCCAACTACTATATCTATATCAGAACTGTTTTTTATTTCTTTAGCACCCTCTATTACATTTTTATTATGTGCATGTGCTGTATCAACTACTAATACATCAGCACCTGCCTCTTCTAGCTCAAATGCAGTTTCAGGGTCAAAGGGAGAGACTGCAGCCCCAACCAATATCTCACCTTTATCGTTTCTAACAACATTTCTTTCCTCTGTCCTACGAAGTGCATTATCCATAGTTACAATACCTAAAACTGATCCATTTTCAACCACAGGAAGTCTCTCAACTCTATTTTCATGCATGATATCAAGTGCTTCCTCGGCATCTACACCCTCTTTAGCTGTAACCACTTCCTGAGTCATAACTTCAGATACATTTATTTTTCTTCCGGCTTTTTCGTTTCTACCCAAGGGACGTAGATCACGTCTACTTATAATACCGACAAGGTCTCCATCATCAACTACGGGAAGGCCTGAAACATTTTCGTTCTCCATCAAATCAAACGCATCTTCCACGCTCTGTTTCGGAGAAGCTGTAACTACATCTCTTGTAACTAAACTGTCTTTTTCCTTTGCCTTTTTAATCTCTTCTGTCTGTGAACCAGAAGAAATATTCCTATGTATAATACCAATACCACCCTGAATAGCCATAGTAGCAGCCATCTCAGCCTCAGTAACAGTATCCATAGCAGCACTAGAAACAGGTATCTTCAATTCAATATTTTTAGAAAATTTTCCATTAACATTGGCTTCCTCAGGCTCAACAGTAGATTCAGAAGGACTAATAAGAAGATCATCAAAGGTCAACCCAACCTTTGAATCTAGTTTATCCTTAAAGCTCCCCATATTAAAATCGTGCAAGGATATCTTAAAAACCTATCGTCAAAGACCCCTCTCTGAATATTTATTTTAGAATAGAGAAGTTAAACTCACTTTTAGGGGATTTAGTTTACAATGTAGGAAGTTCTCTTTTTGAGAGTTCGTTTATTCGTTTTTCTGTAGCTTCTGAAAGTTCTAAGAAAGCTTCTCTTGCATCTGTTTTTTCTTCTAAAACTATAGGTTTTCCTTCATCTGATAGCTCTCTTGTTTTTGGATTCAATGGTATTTTACCAAGTAATGGAACATCAGCCTCATTTGCTAGTTTTTGGCCGCCTCCACTACCGAAAAGTCTATGTTTATTACCGCAGTCAGGACATACAAAACTTGACATGTTTTCAACTACTCCAGCTATCTCTGTTTTTACTTCATCAAACATCCGTACACTTTTCAGTGAGTCATCAAGGCTTAATTTCTGGGGGGTGGTAACTATTACTGCACCTGTTATTGGAACAGTCTGAGATAAGCTTAGCTGTGCATCTCCAGTACCCGGTGGTAGATCAACAACTAGAAAGTCTAGTTCTCCCCACTGAACATCTCTTAGTAGCTGTGTTATTGCCTTATGAACCATAACACCACGCCATATAGCTGGTTTTTCTCCCATAAGATAACCAAGAGACATAGCCTTAACCCCATTTTTTTCAGGTGGTATTATTTCTTCATCCTCTGTAGCCTTAGGCCTCTCCACTTCCCCCAACATTCGGGGAACGTCAGGTCCATGTATATCAGCGTCAAGTAGTCCAACAGATCCTGAAAGAGAATATGCGAGATTAACAGCAACCGTGGACTTACCGACACCTCCCTTACCACTTGAAACAGCAACCACCTTATCAACATCAGGAATCAGGTCTGCATTATCCATAGATTCCTCGTGGCTATGTTGGCCTTCAGGTCCAGGGTCTCCCTCGGTCTCACCATGGCTTTCATCTATGTCATCTTCCTCTGTTTTACTCCCTCCATCTGTTATTTTCTTAATTGCTTTTTTTACCTCATTTATCATTATCATGTGATATATGCTCTAAGGATATTTAGGCTCCCTCATCTCAGCTCTCTCTAAAGCTTTTTCTATTATAGATCTAACATTTCCCTTAAATATTCTTCCATGGCCGGCATATAACTCTTCTATATCCCCTATATTTCTTAATAGTTTATCTATACTTTCTATTAGTTTTTCTCTATCACATCCTTCAAGGTCTGTTCTACCAAAACTTCCCCCTGTAAAAACAGAATCATTATATACAACTATATCACCACTGAAAATTTCTTTATCACCTAACAATACTATATGGTCAGTAGCATGTCCAGGGGTATATAAAACCTTAAAGTCTTTATCCCCCATCTGTATTGTATCCCCATCATCTAATTTATTCGCTCTAGAATAAGCAAAAACATAAAATTCCGGATTAAAAACCTCAATTATCTCATCCATTTTCTTTATATGATCGGGATGTGAATGTGTAAGAACAAAACGGTCTAATCCACCAGCTTTCTCTTTAATTTCAGCTATATCTGGTCTACCCGCATCTACTAACACATCTTCTTCCCCTAAAATAAGATACGAATTACAAGATTCATCCGATCCTGGAAATCTTACTATATCCATCAACAAAAAAAGAATCTATAAAAACAAAAAATAATATGAAAATATAGATTTGCTACTAATAATTAATTCTTTAAATGCTTAAAATTACTTTCTTATGAGGTTTTGTTAGAGTGTTTTAAAATAGTGACTTTTCATCCTATAGCCAACTTTTTTTAGAATTATAGTCTTATTAAATATAGATCTATTAAATATAGATTTGTATAGCGGAAGAAGTAAATTTTCGAGATACCTTTTTTTGTAAAGAATGGTTGTGAGAAAATTTGATGGTGTGGAACCTTCGATAGCTGATTCATCCTATATAGATGAAAATGCAGTTGTTATTGGTGATGTAACGATAAAAGATAAGGCAAGTATATGGCCAGGGGTTGTGCTTAGAGGGGACAGAGGAGGTATAACCATAGAGAAGGGAGCTAACATCCAAGATAATGCTGTATGCCATGAAGAAACTTTGATAAAAAAATATGCTACTGTTGGACATGGAGCTATAGTTCATGGATGTAAGATAGGTGTTAGGAGTTTAGTTGGTATGAACTCAATAGTCCTAGATGGCTCCAAGGTTGGAAAAGAAAGTATAATCGCTGCTGGAAGTACTGTAACGGAAAACCAAGATATACCACCTAGGTCATTGGTTGCAGGAACTCCAGCCGAAGTTAAAAAAGAAGGTATAGATAGTTCTGAATGGTTTGATGCAGGTGAAAGATATGTTGAACTATCAAGAAAATATAAAGAACAGATAGAATGAAGCTAGGATTAGTTGTAGCAGATTTTAATGAGGGAATAACAGAAGAAATGGAGGAAAAAGCAATGAAAGCTGCTGAAGATCTTGGAGTTGAAATAGAAAAGGTGTTTCATGTGCCTGGAACATATGATATGCCTCTAGCTGTAAAAAAGGCATGTAAGATAGAAAAAATAGATGCCGTAGTAACTATAGGTGCTGTTATAACTGGAGATACAAAACATGATGAAGTAATAACCCATGCTACAGCTAAAACACTACAAGATCTTTCTATCCAATACGAAAAACCTGTCACCCTCGGAGTCTCAGGTCCTGGTATGACTAGAGAAGAAGCAAAAGAAAGAATAATATATGCCAAAAGAGCAATAGAATCAGCAGTAAAAACAACAAAATCACTTAAATAATAAATATTACAGCACTTTATAAACAAAGGAAGTTATAGGTGTGTAGATATAGATGTTTACAGATCTTGTTAGAGTTATTGTGGTTTTGCCTATTTTTTCTTATGCCTCATATAGAGATTTAAAGGAGAGGAGGGTTGAGAGACAGGTTTGGTATCCGATAGTATTTGTGGGGTTTTGTATGATGTTGTTAGACTTTTTTCTTGGTAGGTCTGTTTTGATAGGTATTTTTAGTGTTATTCTAGGGCTTGTTTTAGGTTATGGTTTTTATTATCTGGGTGCTTTTGGTGGAGCTGATAAATATGCTTTAGTGTCTTTGGGTGTTGTTTTTCCGTTTTATCCATCTATACTTGGTTTTCCAGTCCTTGATGGTTCTTTGTTTTTGGTTTCTATTCTTGGAAATACTATATTAGTGGGTGTGTTGTATCCTTTAAAGTTGTTTTTGGAGAATATATATAATAGAGAGTTTTCGAGGTATATGTTGTTTGCTAGAAAGATGGGTGTTTCTGATCTCCAAAATAATTATGGTAGAATTATAGAGACACCGGATGGAGGATTTAATAGTGGTTTGCTTAGTTCATGTGGTTTAGATTTAGATTTTATCAGAGACTATACAGATTGGAAAAGTATAGAAACATTAAAGGAGATAGATGAGATGAATATAGATCTTAAAGAGTTTACTGAGAATACTGGTTGGACATCTGAGAATCTAGAAAGGGATGAAAAGTTGGTTAAAAAATTATTTAGAAAAGATGAAGTATGGGTTTCTCCTGGAATACCGTTTATAGTGCCTTTGTATATAGGTTTATTGTCTAGCTTGATTGTTGGTGATGTATTGTTGCATCTTGTTCAGACTGTTTTTGTTTTTTGAGGCAGAATATAGTCTATGATAGATATAGATTTTGATAAGGGACTAATACCAGCTGTTTCTCAGGATGTGGAGACAAATAAGGTTGTTATGTTAGCATATATGAATGAGGAGGCATTTAGAAAGACGAAAAAAACCGATATAGCACATTATTATTCTAGGTCAAGAGATGAAATCTGGAAAAAAGGGGAAACAAGTGGTAATATACAGAAAGTTAAACAGATATTGGTAGACTGTGATGCGGATTCACTGTTATTAAAAATTGAACAGGAGGGTGGAGCTTGCCATACAGGATATTACTCCTGTTTTTATAGAACTATAGAAGGTGAAGAGGTTAGTGAAAAAGTCTTCGAGCCAGAAGAAGTATATTAAAATCGAAAAGCTTGTGTATATTTCAGAACTGCCGTATTCATGGAACCAATACTATTACAGGAAGTGGCTCCTGCAATACCTCCCGCAGCAGGAGCTGCATTAGCAGTAGGTCTAGCAGCTTTTGGCGCCGGAATAGCAGAACGTGGAATAGGTAGTGCTGCAGTTGGAGCAATAGCGGAAGACCCAGATCTTTTCGGAGTGGCACTTATAATGACCGTTCTCCCGGAAACACTGGTTATACTAGCACTAATTGTAGTCTTCATAGTCTAATGGGACTAGAGCAGGTAGCGGATGATGTGAAGGAAGAAGCTAGGAAGAAAGCTGAAGAAATAAAAAAAGAGGCTAGGCAGGACAAACAAGAAAAAATAGAACAAGCAGAAAAAAAAGCGGAGGAAATCATAGAAGACGCAAAACAAGAGATAGAAAAAGAAATACAGCGGATGAAAGACACCAAAAAATCTAGTGCTAGACTCGAAGCTAGACGGATAAAGTCACAAACAAAAAAGGAACTCCTAGAAGAAGTTAGAGAAGAGGCAAAACAAGAAATAAAAGCTCTAGATGATCAAAGAAAGGAACTAACCAGAGATCTACTAAAAGACGCACTAGACCAGATTAACGACAAAGAAGTAAATATATATTCATCAACAAAAGACGAGGGCCTAATAAGGGAAATATTAGATGATATAGAAATAGACGGTGAATATAGTGGATCCGAAAATATATTAGGTGGAGTTATAGTCGAATCAGAAGATGGAAAAATAAGAATAGACAATAGCTTTGATTCATTACTTGAAGAAATCTGGGAAAATGAACTAAAATCAATTTCATCTAAACTATTCAATGAGTGACGACAACTATAGTTATGTAGTTGCTCGAGTTCGTTCGAGGAAGAAGTTCCTCCTAGATGAAGATGACTACCAAAACTTAGTTCGGATGGGAACAAACGAAATAGCACGGTTCATGGAGGAAACAGAATATGAAAAAGAAATAAACGAACTAGGAGCAAGATATTCAGGTTCAGACCTAATTGAAAGAGCACTATACAGAAATATATCAAGACATTTCAGCGACCTACTAGGATGGTGTGAAGGAGAACTAGAAGATATGGTGTCTAACTATCTCAGGAGATATGATTCATGGAATATAAAAACAGCTCTACGTGGAATATATACAGACTCCACAGATGAAGAAATAAGAAGAGACTTCATACCTGCTGGAGTAATAGATGAAAAACGACTGCTAGGACACCAAGAAATAGAAGAACTAATAGAAGAACTCTTAGACACAATATTTGGTGAACCACTAAATAATAGTTATATGGATTTCGAAGAAACAGGACTGCTTACACCACTAGAAAATGCTGTATCAAAAACATTCTATGAAAACATAATAAAGGAACAAAAACAACAAGGCCAAGCAGAGCCAAAACAAGCATACTATGAACAGATAACGTCTGAGATAGATCTTTTAAATATAAGAAATGCTCTAAGAGCCTCTGAGTCAATACCTATAGAGGATTATTTTGTAGAAGGAGGAACACTAACAAAAGAAGAAATAAACCAAGCTATCCAGAACACAGAAGCTCTAGAAGACATACTAGTTGAATACGGAGCCGAAGATATAGCCCAAGAAATAAGAGAAACAGGCAGCCTATCAAAGTTCGATTCAAAAATGGATGAAATACTAATAGAATACGGTAGAAAAATGTCAAACAAATACCCACTCTCAATAGCACCAATATTCTCATATATCCTATCAAAAGAAAATGAAATAAAAAGAATAAGAGCAATAGCACACGGAAAAGAATACGGACTATCAACCGAAGAAATAGAAGAAATGATAACATGAACATAGTAGCAATAGGAAAACCAAGCTTCATAACCGGATTTAAACTAGCAGGAGTCAAAACAAAAGAAGTAGACTGGGAACAAGACACAAAAGAAGAACTAGACCAAGAAATAACCAATCTACTAGAAAAAGACGAAGTAGGAATCATAGTTATGAAAGAAGAAAACCTAGAAAAACTCTCAAAAAGAGTTAGAAAAAAAGCCGAAAAAAGTGCCGAGCCAGTCATCGTAACACTAGGCGGAGAAGGCGGAAGACTCAGGGAAGACATAAAACGAGCCATAGGAATAGACCTAATGGAAGAATAGCCAAAAACAACTACAAAACATATTTTAAACCTCTATACAATACCGTTCTAAATTTAACCTTTTAGGCAAGAAGCCCTCCTCCTCTAATTCATCAAGGTTCAAAATACTGGAATGAATTGTCTTTTAGTATAAGAAATAAAATCATTGATATATAGAGTTTATTTATATGTCTTATTGTTGAAATCCGTATATGAGAGGTCTATGTATCGTCTCTCTGTAAAACATAGAAGTCTTATTGCTCCCTTACAAATCCACAATTAAATAAAGTGAAAAGAAGAAATGTCAGTTGATAAAGGAACTATAACTACTGTTAGTGGTCCTGTAGCTAAAGCGAAGGATCTAGATGCACGTATGAATGATGTTGTTAGGGTGGGAGATGAAGGATTGATGGGTGAGGTTATTGAGATTGAAGAAAATATAACGACTATACAGGTATATGAAGATACTAGTGGAGTAGCCCCACAAGAACCTGTAGAAACAACTGGTGAACCTTTAAGTGTTGATCTTGGTCCTGGGCTTTTAAACAATATCTATGATGGTGTTCAGAGACCTCTTGAATATCTAGAAGAAGAAACTGGTGCTTTTCTAGATAGGGGGGTTGATGCTCCAGGTATAGAGCCTGATAAAAAATGGAGGTTTACACCTACAGTAGATGAGGGAGATACTATAAGTTCTGGAGATATAATTGGGACTGTTCCTGAGACTAAAAGTATAGAACATAAGGTGATGGTTCCTCCAGACAACGAGGAGGGTACAATAGAGAAAGTTAAGAAAGGTGAGTTCACAGTTACAGATCCCGTGGTAGTGTTAGAGGATGGCAGGGAGATAACTATGAAGCAAGAATGGCCGGTTAGGAAGCATCGTCCTGTAGAAAAGGATGAAGCCCCTACTATACCATTAGTTACTGGTCAAAGAATACTTGATACTCTCTTCCCTATAGCAAAAGGAGGTGCAGCTGCAATACCAGGTCCATTTGGTAGTGGTAAAACTGTAGCCCAACACCAGCTTGCTCAATGGTCAGATGCAGATGTTGTTATATATGTAGGATGTGGTGAAAGAGGGAATGAAATGACAGAGGTACTTGAAGACTTCCCAGAGCTTGAGGACCCAACTACAGGTAATCCGTTAATGGATAGAACATGTCTTATAGCAAATACTAGTAATATGCCTGTAGCAGCACGTGAATCCTGTGTATATACTGGTATTACATTAGCAGAATATTATAGAGATATGGGGTATGATGTAGCTTTGATGGCTGACTCCACATCTAGATGGGCTGAAGCAATGCGTGAAATAAGTTCACGGCTAGAAGAAATGCCAGGAGAAGAAGGATATCCTGCATATCTAGCAGCTGAACTTGCAGATTTCTATGAAAGAGCTGGAAGAACAAAGACTCTGGGCGGAGACGAAGGCAGTGTAAGTGTTGTAGGGGCAGTAAGTCCTCCAGGAGGTGATTTCTCTGAACCTGTAACCCAAAATACATTGAGGATTACTAAGACTTTTTGGGCTCTTGATTCGGATCTAGCCGAAAGGCGGCACTTCCCAGCTATAAACTGGGATGATTCATATTCCCTATATAAAGACAGCCTGGATCCTTACTTTAAAGAAGAAATAAGTCAAGATTGGGCAGAAAACAGACAATGGGCTACCAGTATTTTAGGTGAAGAATCAGAGCTACAAGAGATAGTGCAACTAGTAGGAAAAGACGCTCTACCTGAAGATCAACAACTTACACTAGAGATAGCAAGGCTAGTAAGAGAAGTGTTCCTCCAACAGAATGCGTTCCATGACATTGATACTTATTGTTCTTTAGATAAACAGTATGAGATACTTAGGTTAATTAAGAAATTTGGTGAACAAGCATTTGAAGCACTAGATGAAGGTGTACCAGCTGAGGATATACAAAGTGTGGATTCAAAAGACAGACTGTTTGATATACCAACAACAGAAGATTGGGAGGCTCTAACCGAAGAAATAGAAGAACAGATAGAAAAAGAAATAGGAGGCCTCACTTAAAAACAAAAAATATAGAGAAAATAATCTAATAGAAATATATGGTTTTATTCGTTTTAGATTTTCTCAAAGCCCTTAATAACAATCAAAACAACTTGTTGCCATGAAAGAATATAAGACTATACAGGAAATAAGTGGTCCCCTAGTGTTTGTTGAAGTCGACGAGCCAGTTGGTTATGATGAAATTGTTGAAATAAAACTAAGTAATGGTGATGTTAAACGGGGACAAGTACTAGAATCACAGGAAGATATAGTTAGTATCCAGGTCTTTGAAGGAACCAATGAAATAGATAGAAACGCTAGAGTAAGCTTTTTAGGTGAAACGATGAAGATGCCGGTAACTGAAAATCTTCTAGGTAGAGTTCTGTCAGGACGTGGAGAACCAATAGATGGAGGGGCAGAGATAATACCAGACGAAGAACGGGATATAGTTGGGGCTTCTATAAATCCATATTCCAGAGAGTATCCAAGAGAATATATCCAGACTGGTATAAGCGCAATAGACGGCATGAATACATTGATAAGAGGGCAGAAACTTCCATTGTTTTCAGGTAATGGACTACCCCATAATGAGCTAGCTCTCCAGATAGCTAGACAATCAGAAGTGAGAGGTAGCGACGAAGAATTCTCAGTTATTTTCTGTGCAATGGGTATTACTAGGGAAGAATCAGATGAATTCCTGGAAGATTTTGAACAAACAGGAGCGCTAGAACGGTCTGTAGTCTTTCTTAATCTTGCAGATGACCCCGCTGTAGAGAGGATTGTAACACCTAGGTTAGCTCTAACTACAGCAGAATACCTTGCATTCGAAAAAGACTACCAAGTCCTTGTTATCATGACAGACATGACAAACTACTGTGAAGCACTAAGACAGATAGGAGCAGCAAGAGAAGAAGTTCCAGGACGTAGAGGATATCCTGGATATATGTATACAGACCTAGCTAACCTATATGAAAGAGCAGGAAGAATAGAAGGAGAAGAAGGATCCATAACACAGATACCTATCTTGACAATGCCAGGAGACGATGACACTCATCCTATACCAGATCTTACAGGATATATAACTGAAGGCCAAATATATATAGACAGAGGTCTTGAATCAGAAGGTGTAGAACCACCAATAGATGTTCTACCTTCACTTTCTAGGCTTATGGATGAAGGTATAGGTGAAGGATATACAAGAGAGGACCACCCAGATGTAGCAAACCAACTCTATGCTGCATATGCAGAAGGAGTTGATCTACGAGACCTAGTTAATATTGTAGGTAGAGAGGCTCTATCCGAGCGTGATAACCGTTTCTTAGATTTTGCAGATAAATTTGAAAAAGAATTCGTAGACCAAGGATTCAGAGAGGATAGAACAATAGAAGAAACCCTAAATATATCATGGGAATTACTTTCCACTCTACCAAAAAACGAACTAAAAAGAATAGACGACGAATTCATAGAAAAATACTACCAAGAAAAACAACAAGAAAAACAAGAAGCATAAATATCTAATAGCATCTTTTATTTTTTTGTATATCTCTTTTCTATTTTTTTGTCCTAAAGGATAAATGATTAACCTATTGGGAAGGAATATATTCAATAATGGCTATAGAAGACGTTAAACCTACAAGAAAGGAATTAATGGAGATAAAAGACAGGATAGAATTATCTGAACAAGGCCATGAAACTCTAGAGAAAAAGAGAGATGGTTTGATTATGGAGTTTATGGAGATACTTGATGAAGCACAAGATATTAGAGAACAACTTGAGGAAAACCACCAGAGAGCGCAAAACAAGATTGCTAAAGCTAGAGCGTTAGATGGTGAACTAACAGTAAAAGGAGCAGCGGAAGCAAGAAAAGATAAACCTGAGATCACTATAAGCCCCAAAAATGTAATGGGTGTAGTTGTACCCCAAATAGAGAGCTCAAAAGTTAAAAAGGAAATAGATCAGAGGGGATACGGAGTCTTAGATACCAGTGCAAGAATAGATGAAGCAGCAGAAGAATATGAAGAACTTGTAGAGTCTATAATATTAGCTGCTGAAATAGAAACAGCGATGAAAAAAGTTCTAGAAGAAATAGAAAAAACGAAAAGAAGAGTTAACGCATTAGAGTTTAAACTCATTCCTGAACTAAAAGAAGCAAGAGACTTCATAGAACTACGCCTTGAAGAAATGGAAAGAGAAGAAATATTCAGAATGAAGAAAATAAAGGCAAAAAAAGAAAGGGAAGAAAAAGAAAAAGAAAAAACAAGAGAAAAACAGAAACTAGAAAGCCCCACACAATAAATAAGGTGGTTATTCTAAAATTCGGGCTCCTTCATTTGCTATCTTTGTTTTCTCCTCTAGTAGATTTCCGGAATTTATACCAAATACTGTTTCTCCTAACATAGCCATACTGGCTTTTCCATCTTTTTCTCTTATATCTTCAACCATATTTTTTATTTTTTCCGTAGCTAATTCTGTATCTAATGCGAAACTCCATGAGGTATCTATTAAGTTAGAAAGAGATGGATTTGATGTTAAAGAATTGAGTGAATCTCTACCTGATTTTTTTAGTTTCTTATGAAGATCAATATCTTCTAGAATGCTTGATGTATCAAGTTCACCAAAAACAGTGTATTGTATTTCTTCTATTTCAGGTTCAATAGATCCAAAATTTCCTATTCCATATGTTCCCTCTTTAGTTCTTGTAACAACACCACCTAAGGACTGAGGTACAACATCACCAAGGCCAGTTCCAGCTTTTATTTCTGATACATGGGATGCAGCAACTAACTGTTCCCTGTCAAGTTCCAGATCAGCTATACGGTTTATAGCCAGTGAGGTAGCAAGTGTAGCGCCTCCACTAACTCCAAATCCACACCCAATAGGTAAGTTAGAATCTATTTTAACTCTAGCTTCTATTTCTAGTAGATCTAAGACATTTTCTACAGGCTTAAAGCTACATTCTGTATCATCTATTAAGATTTTTGTAGAACTGGAAAGTTCAACATCTACAGATACACCTTTTTTTACTGTTATACCAGCACCTATCGATCCAGTTTCTAGTGGATCCTTTTTATATATTGGAGAGAAAAACCCAGTTATATGTCCAGGAGAAAATGCTTTCATAGAAACTTATACTCCCCAACCTTCTATCAATCTGATGTATTTCTTCTAGATATTCTAGATAGTAGAATAGTATTTTTTTGTTTAGAAAAGAAATTATAATATATTTTTTTAAGTTCAACTTTTAGACAGGTGTTTATCTTTGTTGAATTAGAAGAATGTAAGAGATGAGTAGTGATGAGCCCCCGTTAGCTTCTCCTTTCTGAAAGAACGTGGGGTCTAGTGAACCGAGTTGATTTTTTAGAGAGGGATCCTTTCCTTATTGAGATAAAATTCTTATGTTCTTACTTTAAGGTCAACTCTACTATGTTTTCTCTCCAAGATAAGATTTTATTCATATTGATGATTGACCTGAAACGTTTCGTATAGATATGTAGTATGTAAGAGAACACTATGTATTTTTTCTTCTATCTATAAAGAAAGAGAGGTCTTATTTGGTATCCATCATAAATCCACAATAAGATAACAATAAAAGTTATATTTCAAATATATACTAAAATTAAAGATGATACTTTCTGATAGGGATATAAAACATAGGTTAAAAGATAGTGGTTTAGATATTGATCCTTTAGATGAAGAGTTGCAGATACAGCCTGCAAGTGTTGATTTAAGGCTTGGAAATGAATTTTTAGAGTTTCGACATACTAATATATCCTATATTGATGCTTCTGCAGGGATGTTAGAGAGTGAAAATGAACTAGATAGATTATCAGAGGAAATAGAGGATATCGATATAGAGAGTTATGATGAATCCATAAAAAATCAATTTAAAGGAATAATTGAAAAATTAGATGATGTTGGAGATAGAGATAAAATAGAGGATTATACGAGAACGAAGAGGGTTGATGGGAATAAGAGCTATATTTTACATCCAGGTGATTTTGTTTTAGGTACTACAGAAGAAAAAATAAGACTTCCAGACGATCTTGTAGGTAGGGTTGAGGGGAGATCCAGTCTAGGCAGGCTGGCTATAGTTGTACATGCATCTCTACCAAGTGAGGAAAAAATATTTTTTTGGACTGAAAAAGAGGGATATAGATATAGACAAATAAGTGAGATCGTTGAAAAAAAACTGGAAGGATATGTAGTTAGTTTTAATCCTAAAACGAAAAAAGTGAATCTCTTTAAAGTTACAGATTTTATAAAGAACCCGAAAAAAGAGATATATAAAGTTAAGACAAAACAGGGAAGAGAAGTAAAAATAACAGAAGATCATAACCTTTTCACATTAGACGATAACGGAGACATCAAAAAAATCAAGACACAAAACGTTGAAGGAAGACTTATTGCTTTACCAGGTAAAATACCGGTATCTAATAAGAAAAATCCAAAAATAGATCTATATACCCTATTCAAAAAGGAAGAGTCTAGAAAAGAGATAACTGTATATCTTGAAAAACAAAAAACAGTTTCAAATCAAGGAGTTGAGTATCTTAAATTTAAGAAATTATCATTAGATGATGTCCCTGAAAATTTAGAGGGAAAAATAGTAGAATTGGAAATAGACAATCAGAGATTTAACAGATATTTTGAGTTTACACCCAGTTTTGGTTTTATCTCCGGATTATTTATCTCTAAAGGCTATATAGACGGAGAATACATAATATTTCAAAGATGCAATAATAATCAGATAAGAAAAATACAGGAATTTTTTGGAGGATTTAATATAGATATAACTAAAAAACCAGTAGAGAAAGGTCTTAAAAACATCGAAGTTAAGTCTGAATTTTTTGTTCGTCTCTTTAAAGTATTATCTATAAATAAACGAAGATTAAAAGGTGAGTTTTGGAATATGACAGATAAAGGATTAGAAGAATTACTTAAAGGAATAGTTAATAGTGGAGATAACGTTGAAAATAACGAAAAAACCGTAGTTTATACTTCTAATAAAAAGCTAGGAGGGGATATAATATATCTTTCGGGACTATTAGGTAGGAATGCTATATTAGAGGGAGTGGAAAACGGAGATAAAGACTATAAAATTGAAATAAATGAGAATTCTGATGGATCCCAAGAAGTCCCTATACCTTCCAGTATATTAAGCCAAACTAGAAAACATCTCAGTTTATCTATCGGAAAAGCTTCTAAGGACATATTTGAGGATCCTAATAGATTAGATTATATAGAAAACCAAAGAAACCGGATTAAAAAATCAAATCTACAAAAAATAGTTAGATACTACCAAGAAACTCTATCGAAAAATAACAAAAAACCAAAAGATAAGGATATAAGGAAAAATATTGAAAAGCTAAACAGGATAGTAAATTCAGATTTATTGTTTGATAAGGTCATAGAAGTACAAAAAACAGGTAGAAAAGAGAAAAACTATGATCTAGAGGTTAGACCGGAAGGAAGAAAGATAGAGAACTTTCTTGGAGGTCTTGGAGGTATATTTTTAAGTAATACAGCAGGATATGTAGACCCAGGATTTAAGGGAAATATAACTCTTGAGCTTTCAAATCTAGGTAAGGCTCCTATAGCATTAAAGCCAGGAATGAGGATTGCACAGATAGTTTTTGAAGAACTTAAATCTCCATCTGAATCACCATATGGGGAAAAAGAAGATTCTAAATATCAAGGCCAAAAAGGCCCAACAGAAAGTAAAATAGAAAAAGACAAAGAGTGGAATTAAACTACTAAATACATCGAGAAATAGATTTCCTATTCAACAATAATTTTAGAAAAAATTTATTAATTTACTTTTGTTTAGAATATTTTTAGTTTATAACGTTTTGGTTGTATCAAACTGTTATCCATATAGTGATTGGTGTTTTTCACAGAATTCTGGGGGTTTGAGTTGTGCTCTTATTAGTTCAGTTTGTTTATGTGCATTGTATAGTCTGCATTTTGGATTTTTACAGAATTTGTTTCCTGTTTTCCAGAAATGGATTGCTTGTAACACTATTCCTTTAAGTGCTTCTGTAGTTCGTGGGTCGTTTTTGAGGAGGAAGTTTTTTTCTTGTATTTTTTCTTCTAGAATTTCACGTGGTGGAGTGGATCCGGTAAAAGAGTATTTTCTTTTTAGTTTATAGTATTCTTCGGGTTTTACAGGTGCTTCATATAGTCCAGGTATAGAGACCAATGAAGGCTGTCCTAAGATATTTATTCGTTTATGCCATCTTCCATCGTCCCCCCATGTTGCTAGAGCCCTGTTAAATAATAGTATATGTAGTGAATTTTTTAGTTTTTTTTCAGGGATTCTTTTGTTTAGTTTTCTTTGTAGATTAAATCCATCATATAAGACCCCTCCCTCACTTTTTGGGTTGTCTATTACTCGTTTTTCGTATCTTATTATTCCCTCAAAGGTGCTTCCAGTTTTTTTCTTATAGGGGGAAAGAACTCTAGATTGTGCTATATCTCCTGGTAGAGAACTATCTTTATATTTTTCTAGAAATCTGTCTTCTATTTTTATTTCCTCGTGGGTTTTATCGTTAATCCAGGATGCTATTTGTTCTGTATCGGACTTTATAGATTTATATAGATATATTAGTTTCACGCAGTTGCGTGTCTAGAAGTTATTTCACGCAGTTGCGTGTCTAGAAGTTATCTCTACTTCTTCATCTATTCCAAGCTCGTCTAGAGCTGCTTGTGCTGCTTTTTTACCTGAGATAAGCATTGCACCAAATGTTGGACCCATTCTGGGTAGTCCGTATGTTGTTGCTGTAGCCATACCTGTGACAACTAGTCCTGGATGTACTACTCCTGTATGTTCTACAACAGCGTCTTCACTTTCACCTACCCACATGGAATCATGTCCTGGAGAGTCATGGCCGGGTGCTCCATATTCACCTTCTTCATTGTTTCCAATACTGCCTGAGGAATTATTGAGTCCTGGAGCATCTATGACTCCACGCTGGTTTAGTTTTTTAACAACCATAGCGTCGTGTCCTGTAGCATCCATAACTAATTTGCTTTCTGTTGCTATAGGGTCTACACATGTAAGTTCACGAGGTAGTGAGTGTACAGGTGTCCAGTTCATAACTATGCCTCCTACTTTATGATTTTCTCTTATAACGATGTCTGTAAATTCTGTCATGTTTTGTATTTTAGCTCCTGCATCACATGCAGCTTTGATAAGTCCAGAACACGCATGAGGGCCATCAGCTACATATAGACCTTCTGTTTTCTTAGTATAGTCTACATCAAGTTCATCTAGTACTTCTTGGGCTGGACTTCTGACTGTTACTTTGTTCATTAAAAATCCTCCAAGCCAGAAACCGCCGCCTAGATAGTTGTTTTTTTCAACAACCATTGTCTTTACACCTTTTTCAGATAGTTCTTTAGCAGCCATTAGCCCCGAAGGTCCACCTCCAACAATAGTTACTTCACCTTCACTGAAATCCATAAATTCATCGGCCCATTCCTCACCTATAGCTCTCGTTATTTGTGCTTCACTTATTTCACTAAATTGTTCCATTTTCAAATTAACTAAAAGAAGAGAACAATAAAAGATACCGTTTTACTTGATATTCTCAGACACCTGAGAGGGTGGTAATCTCCGAAGGATAAGGTAACAAAAAATAGTGGTTTTTCTATTTTTCTTTAAAATATCTTATTTATATTCGTAAATATAATTCTTGATTAATTTCGAAGAGGGAGTTTTAGATTTCCGTATAGTTATAAGGTTTTTCTGGTGGTTTTATGGTTTTTTATTTTGAAAAATAGTTAATTTCTATATATTATGTATTATAATATTGTTCAATGGAAGATATTGGTACATTGGGTCCTTCTGGTACATATTCCCATAAGGCTGCTCTTGTTTTTGGTGATAGTATAAGGTTTTATAAAAGTGTTCCATCAGTGGCTGAGGGGATAGTTAAAAATGAGGTGGAAAGTGGTGTGTTACCTATTGAAAATTCTATAGAGGGGAGTGTGAATGCTACACTTGATGCTTTAACGGAAAATGATCTATATATAACAGCCGAGGTTGAGTTAGATGTTCGTCATGCTCTTCTTTCTATGTCATCTAGTTTCGTTGAGGTTGTAAGCCATCCTCAGGCGCTTGCACAGTGTAGGATTTTTCTACGTGAAAATTATCCAGATGTTGAGTTGAGAAGTGTTGAAAGTACTGCTAAGGGAGCTGAAGAGGCAAAAGAAAACTCGGAGATAGCAGCTATAGCAAGACCAGAACTTGCTGGTGATGAACTAAATGTTATAGAGACAAATATACAGGATAGAAAATCAAAAACTCGTTTTGTAAAGCTTGAGAAAAACCCTAAAGACAGTGGAGGGAAAACCACAATAGTGGTTAGGCCTGAGAAGGATAGACCTGGTCTTTTATATGATATCTTGGAGGTATTCAAAGAAAGAAGTATAAATCTGACCCGTTTGGAGTCTCGTCCTTCTAGGAAAGAGCTAGGTGAGTATATATTCCATATAGACTTTATTGATGGTGACGTGGATGAGATATTAGATAATCTAAAGGGTAGGGTTAAAAATGTTGACTATCTTGGTTCATATGATGAGGCAGGTAGTTCCTCTTTAAACCAATCTCTATAAGCTTTAACTCTTTCTATTCTTTCTCTTGCAATTTTTTCACCTGTTTCAGTCTCCATAGAATCTAACACGTTCTTTCCTCTTCTTATGACTTTATCTATCATACGTGGAATTTCTGAATGTGATCTAGATTCAAATCCTACCCTAAGAGCCATCATTGTAGCACCACCAATACCTATTTTTTCTATTGAATCAGCTTCAATTAATACTTTAGATTCAAATGGTAGATTGTTGTTTATATCTTTAGCGTGGTGTTTAACTGTCTGTGCTGTTTTTTCAATAAATTCGTCAGGAAAACCCCGCTTTGATAGATATTTTTGTGTTATCCAAGCGCCTTCCTCCGCATGGTTTTCTTCACCTACCTCAAATTTAGCTACATCATGAAAAAGAGCAGCCACTCTTATAATATCTTCATCGGCTTTTTCTTCTCTGGCTATCTTTTCCCCTAGATCTACAACACTTAGTGTATGATCAAATCTATACTCTGCAGACTGCCAGGGATACCATCTCATCCTGTCACCATTCCTTTCAGCTGTATCTTCTAGGCGGGATCTAACATAGTCAGCCATCTCTCTAAATTCTTTATAGTTTACTTTCCAATCCGACTCCCCTCTTTTCATTAACAAATATTAGACCGGAATTTATTTATGTATAACTTTTTTCAAAAAAGACATAAAAAAATTTTAAAACTGATATATGGATTTTTTAAGGTCTAGAATTTAATTTTTATCGCATCCGTTGGACATACGTCTTCACATAGATAACACCCTATACAGTCTTCTTCACGTGTAGGATCAGCTTTTTTTTCACTTACAGGATGCCCAGTAGTATCCACCCAGTCAAATACATCTACTGGACAATCTTCAAGACAGTCGCCACTTGCATCACAGATATCAAAGTCTACAGCTACAACTGTACCATGTATACCTAGTTTTTCAGGCGGGTCTACTGGTCCCCATACATCGTGTTCATATCCTTTTTGTTCTGAATGTATGTCAACTAATTCTCTGTTTTCATCAAATTCTGGATCTATACTATCTGTTGCCATTGTAGTTAATAAATTAAAGACCTAGCTACAAATTCCTTTCTATAGCCCTATATACAACTCTATTTAGATTATTTTACGTTTTACTAAAGACTTCTCTTACTACTATTTTATCGGTATCGAGTTTTCCTAGGATTTCTTGCATTAAGTTTTGTTTAACTAAAGGCCACATTTCATTTTCTATCATATCAGGTGACACTTCAAAATAGAGAACATCTATTTCTTCTTCATCATCATTTGTTTCGGTTTCTGTCCAAACCTCTATTTCTTCATCTATATAGTTTTCAATTAATGCTTTGGCTCTTTCTTCTATTCCATCTACTTTTTCTTTAACCTTGAATTCACATTCTATTTCTTGTCCTGCAAGAGGATGGTTAAAATCAACTCTTGCTCTCCCACCAATTATTGTTTCTAACCTACCAGCTCTTCCGTCTATTTCTACCTGTTCACCTGGTCTTCTTTTATCCTCCGGTATTCTATCTGCACTTACAGTATCAACATCCTGTGGATCGTGTTCACCAAAAGCTTCACTTGGAGGTACATCAACAGTTGAAGAATAACCTACTTCTTTACCTATTATGTCTTCCTCAACACTTTCAAAGACATCACCATCTCCTATAACAACAACCCTTGGAGGATTCACATCTATATCTTCTTGTTCTGCCAGCTCCTCATCTGTTGTATCTATTACTTGGCCATCAGCCCTCATCGTCAACTCCAAAAGTACAAAATCACCATTTTGAATTTCTTCTCCCATACCTCCCCTTTGTCTCGCTTGATTTATCTTTTTTGAAGAAACATAGAAACCTCTACTATCCCATAATAAAAAACAAACAAAAAATTTATCCTAGAATATAATTGTATTAGATTTGATAATTGTTAAAGATAATATATATAGTTTTAAAACAAGTCGTAATTAATCTACATTTTGTTTGTTTTTTGTTTCTTTCGAAGATATATAGTCCTGTATAAGTTTTGCAGCTAGAAAACATCCAGAGCCATTTTTGGGAGACATCTCGACTACATCAAAACCTATGGACAATGGTGCTATATCTTCTATTATATCTCTGACAACTTGAGGATATAAACCGAAGGGTTCTGGAGTTCCTACTCCGGAAACAAATCCAGGATCTAAAACATCTAGATCTAATGAAAAATATGGATCTTTATAGTTTTTTAATCTGTTAATTAATTCGCTATAGTTGTTTTGTATATCGTCTATTTCATATATTTCAATATTTTCCTTATCTGCAAACCCCCATTCTTTTTTAGATCCGCTTCTAGCTCCTATAATAACGGTTTCTAATCCGTGTTCTACAGCTATACGGGATACAGACCCATGGTTATATTTCCTACCCATAAAGTTTTCTTTTAAGTCTAAGTGAGCATCTAAAACAATAAATGAGCTAGCATCTGTACCCTTAAATCCTGATATAGAGACAGTATGCTCACCACCAATCAATATAGGTGTTTTTGAGTTCTTATATATATCCTCTATAGCTCCGGAAGAAAACTCTATTACATTTTTAGTTTTATTTTGACAACCTATATCTCCGAGGTCGCATATACTTATTTCTTTAAGGTCTATATCGTTTCTTCTATTATAGCTTTCAAAACAGTGAGAGGCTCTACGTATTTCTGAGGGTCCAAACTTTGTTCCTTTTCTAAATGAAGTTGTGGCCTCTAGTGGTATTCCTAGTATTATATAGGATGAATCGTTATAGTCGCTGTCTGCATCAGCAAATCTAAAATTTTTGAATCTATAATTTTCCATATAAAGAAAAAAATATAAAGAAACTAAAAAAGAGAAGGGGTTTATTCCACTATTCTTCGTTTACCTCCACCTTCAAGTTCTAAAAACTGTATGACTTCGTCTTCTTCAACTTCTTTATCTTCTGGTAGCTGAAGTTTAAATGTTTCATATGTTTCTAGATCCATTATCTGTACTTCACCATCACTTTTTGATACTACTTGTCCCTCTTTTCTATGTATTATTGGTACATCTACATCAGCGCCAACTGGGTCAGTAAAAGTTCTTCTTTCATCATCGAAAACCCCTCTGCCTTCAACTCTGGCTTTTGCACTTCCATGTTTTCCTGGACTGGACGTAGAATAGCTTTTAATAACACAAGGTTCTCCATCAATTAACACATACCCTCCTTCGTCTAGATCTCTAACTTCTTTACGTTCAGGCATATATTTTTTACTGTACTACTAGGTAAAAAGATATTTCTTATAAGTCGTCTTATAAAGAGATAATATGAATCTCGAAGAAATCGTGGGAAAAGCAGCCCGAGACGTTGATTCTGTACTTATCTTTTCCTCTGAAGATATAGAAGATATAAAGGTAATAAATATATGTGAGGGTGGTGATATTGAGCTGCCTATAAAATTCAATAATTTTGAAGAAAAAGTTAGGTTTGGAATAGAGGGAGTTATACAGGAAGATCTAGTAGAAGAAGGAGAATCACTACTTATAGTAGATAGTGTATTTAAAGATAGCCTAGATACTTTTTCTTTTATTGAAGCTGAAAACTACAATTCTGGACTATACAGTCTTTTCATGAAGTCCAGAGCAGAAGCTTCTGTTATTAGGGATGTAATTAAACTATTAGTTGAACTTGGCAGGAAAGGGCAAGAAGGTGAACCTACAGGTGCATTATTTGTTGTAGGAGACGCAGGCAGAGTAATGGATAATTCAAGATCTCTAGCATATAATCCCTTTGAAAGATCCCATGTACATGTTGGAGACCCAATAGTGAAAGAAATGTTAAAGGAGTTTTCTAGGCTAGATGGAGCTTTTGTAGTTTCTGATTCTGGAAAAATAGTAAGTGCCTATCGATATATTGAGGCAAGTAGTAAAGGTATAGAAATACCAAAAGGATTAGGTGCTAGACATGTAGCTGGAGCATCCATAACAAAAGAAACAAATTCAATAGCAGTTGTATTAAGTGAGAGTGATAGTATGGTTAGAATATTTAAAGGAGGGAAACTAATTTTAGAGATAGACCCAGAAGAGCATGGCTGAAATACCTATAGAAACTCTGTCGGCACTAATTAACCCATTAAGTATAGCTATATTAATATTGATTTTTTCATTCATAGTAGGACAAATACTTAAAAGAATAATAGCATCAATTGCTAAATCTACAGGAATAGATAAGATAACACAAGGAACAAGTTTTGACAGGATAGCCCATTCATTTGGAAGCAACACAGTAGAGGTATTCTCAACATCGATAGCATGGATTATATATATATCAGGTATAGTAGCTGCATTAGAAGTTTTAAATATAGGGTTTGAAGGAAGCTTTGTACGGGTAGCAGAATATATCCCTAACTTACTTGCAACAGCACTAATAATAATTATTGGAGCTGTAATAGCTGACAGAGCTTCTATTCTAATATCTGAAAGACTAGAAAAAATAAGAATATCGGGTATTTCGTTTATTTCTACAGTAACAAAATATTCAATCTTTTTTGTAGTATTACTAATGGCTCTATCACAGCTTGGAGTATCTACAACATCGCTATATATACTTCTTGCAGCTTATTTAATAGGGATAATAATAGTAACAACAGTTGCCTTTAAAACAGCCTTATCAAGCTTTGTTGGCGGGCTATATGTCCTTACAACTCAGCCATATTCAGTTGGAGACAAGATACGTATAGATAGCCAGGAAGGTATAGTACAAGAAATAGATATACTGACGACAAGAATAGAAAACGAAGAAAGAGAATATATTGTACCAAACGACAAAATATTCGAAAAAGGAATAAGTAAAAAACTAAAAAATTAAAAATTGATAAATCCCAAAATACGTTTTTTTACCCTCTCCAAAAACCAAGCGATATAGATGTAAAAAATAGAGATATGTATATTTCTACAGACAAAAGAGGTAGATGTCTTAGTAGTTGACATTTAGGTATTTTACTATTCTGTTATTTGGTTTTCTTGGTTCAATAAAGATAAAGTAGTTGGGATGCTTTTCCTTGGACATGGGGATGCCCGCTGATGTTAAAGGAGTTGGAATGGCGAGTGAGGGGGGATATGCTGTAGTAGTTGAAGCTGGAGGACGATATCTACCTATAATGATAACAGGAGATCAAGCAAGATCAATACAGCTTGGCCTATCTGGAGAAGAATTTGAAAGACCCCTAACACATGATCTACTTTTAGATGCTGTAAATGAAATGGGGGGAGCATTAGACTTCATAGTTGTGGATGATCTAATGGAAGGAACATTCTATGCAAAAATACATATAGAAAGATATAACAACGGAGAAAGAGAAGAGTTCGTATTAGACGCAAGACCAAGTGACGCAGTAGCACTAGCAGTAAGAACCAAATGCCCAATAGAAGTACAAGACAAAGTAATGGAGCGGGCAGGAGTAGAAGAAGACGAAATAGAATTCAGAGAATTCTAAATAAAGATTGGTTATTATTTGGATCCAGTATTTCTAAGTTTGAGGGTTTTCTTCTATATAGTGACAACCAATAGATTTTTTTCTTTCAGAAGCAGCTTTGGAGATTAAAAACCCTGTTAGGCTGGCGAATCTAAGTTCATATAGTGGAACGGAAACTCTGGCTCTAACATAGGAGTCTATCTCTCCATTTAGTTTACGTAGCATGGAGTTAGCTTTATCAATATCTTTTTTATTTCTTGTAGGACCTAGATTTTCACCCATTATTTTTCTTAGTCTTGAAAATTTCTCCTTTATTAATCCTTCAGGAAGTTCAGGATCCCTATTAGGTAGGTCAGGGCTATCAACAGTCTTGGGTTTGAATTCTGATGCTTTTTTACCAGCTTCTAGCCCCCAAATAAGTCCTTCTAGAAGACTAGTACTAGCTAGTCTATTTGCTCCATGTACACCTGTTCTAGCGCATTCTCCAGCAGCAAATAGACGTGGTAGATTCGTTTCTCCTTTTTCGTTAACATTTATTCCCCCACATAAGAAATGTTCTGCTGGAGCCACTGGAATATCTGATTTCCAATCTATACCTCTTTTTTCACATTTTTCTACTAGAGTTGGGAAGTTTTCTTTGAAGTCTATCGAAGAGACATCTAATACTACGTTTCCTGTTTTTTGTATTTCTTTTTGAACAGCTCTTGATGCTATATCTCTGGGAGCTAATTCGCCATCAGGATGATAGTTTGACATAAATCTTTCTCCGTTTGCATTAAATAATAAAGCTCCTTCGCCACGTAATGCTTCACTAAGTAGGAAGGGATCCTCGCCTGAATACACAGTAGGATGGAACTGTACAAACTCCATATCGTTTATGTCAGCTCCAGCTAGAGCTGCAAGAGCTATTCCATCGCCTGTAGCCCATGGGTTTGTAGAGTTGGGATAGATTGCCCCTATACCTCCAGTAGCTAATATTGTAGCTCCTGCATAGCATGGAACGATTTCTTTTTCTCTATCTAGTATAGCTCCATATATTGTGTCCTCACGGTTTATTAGGTCTATAACAGATGTATTTTGTAGAATAGTTATAGAGGACTTATTTTTTATATATGAAAGAAAGTTTTTTTGTATATGTTTTCCTGTATTGGCATCAATATGTAAGATTCTAGATTCACTATGTCCTCCTTCCTTTGCATAATCAAATTTATCGTTTTTGTTTTTTTCAAAAGGTATCCCTAACTTATCTATTAATATATTGTTTATTATGTTGTCAGATTCTTTAACTAATTTTTCTACAGCTTTTTTGTCTGCGTATCCACTGCTTGCTTCTATTATATCTTTTTTAAATTTTTCAGGGTTTCCTCTTGATACTGCTATACCACCCTGAGCTTTGCTGGTGGATGTGTCATCACCCTTAGATACTACTAATACTTCAGCGCCATTCTGTGCAGCTGCTAGAGCTGAAGAACAGCCTGCGATTCCTTTACCTACTATAAGTACCTCGGCCTCCATCGTTAAAACAACACTATGCCCTACCTACCTATTTATATTAAATTTCTAACATTCTGTCTAGGGCAACTTGGGCGAGCTGTTTTACATCATCTTCTACATTTACCACGTTTCTTTCTTGTCCTTTTGCAAGCTCTTCTAAAGTCCATGTTAAGTAATTAGGATCTATCTGTCTCATTGCGTTACAGTCCATACATGCATCACCACATAGGGCTACAACATTTACTTCTGGATACCATCGCTGAAGGTGTTCTACTAGATGTATTTCTGTACCTACAGCCCAAGTTTCTCCTTTTTCAGCATTTTTTATTGTGTCACGTATTTGAGCTGTACTACCTACTTTATCTGCTTTTTCTACTACTTCTCTTCTACACTCAGGATGTACTACTACGTCTGCATTTGGATATTTTTCATATACTTGATCTATATGTTTTTCTTCAAATCGTTCATGTACTTGACAATATCCGTCCCAAAGTATTATTTTCTCATCTTGAATTTCTATGCTTTCTTCCCATGGATCTAGTACTTTCATTGAATCTTCTAGACCTAGTTCATATGCTACGTTTTCTCCAAGATGTTTATCTGGTAAAAACAGTATTTTTTCTCCTCTATCTAGTGCCCATTCGAAAGCCTTTGATGCATTTGAAGAAGTACATACTAGTCCTCCATGTTTTGCACAGAATGCTTTAAGGTCTGCATATGTATTCATGTAAGCTATAGGTATTACTTCTTCCCCTCCTACTTTTTCCCATGCTTGGTCCACTTGTAGGGCTTCAGCCATTCCTGCCATTGGACATGAAGCCTGCATTGATGGGATTAAGACTTTTTGTTGTTGAGATGTTAGTATATCGGCACTTTCCGCCATAAATGTTACTCCACCAAATATTACATATTTTGAGCCTGCTTGCGCGGCTTTTTTCGATAAGCCGTATGAGTCACCTACAAAGTCTGCTCTTTCTACTATTTCTCGGTTTTGATAGTTATGGGCTAGAAGTATTGCTTTATCCCCTAGTTTGTCTAGGGCTGAATCTATTCTTTGTTTTCTTTTTTTTTCTGTGAGTCCTTTGTATTTTTCTGGTAGGGGTTCAAAACTGCTGTATTTAAAAAGGCTTAATTCTGTATTTATATTTACAGTTTGTAATTCAGACATCTTTCCTTATTTATTATGTCATTTAATTTTAGAAAACATATATTGAAAAAAGTTTCTATTCAAAAACTATCTCCATAGAGAAATTTTCTGATAAAAACTGGATTGTTACAAAATATTTAAAATATTAAAAATGAATATAATCATAAATAATGTTAGAAACCAAAAATCTTCTATCCTATATAGCTTAGATCCTCTTTACCTCCCATAGGAACTTCAGTGTCTTTAGATTCATCAAGTTTCTTAAGGAACTCTTCCATTTCTTTCGCTCTTTCTTCTAGCTTCTTAACGCTTACCTCAAAACTTAAAGCATCCATTAATACCTCAGATACGGCTTTTGCACTTTTCGGATCTACAACATATCCACTAGTTTCACCCATAAGACAGACACCATCTATATCTTTATCTTTACCAAACTCCAAAAGCAAACCTGATACACCAATTATCCCACTTTTTGGTTCATCTCCAAACTCCACACCCAAAGCCTCTATATCATCCCTTAAAGACTGAGTATTAACTGCCCCAATAACTCCGTAATCTTCTACCATTTCACCTGTAGCTATACCACCTATAGTGAATAATTTATTTAGACCAAGATCAAGAGCAGAATCTAAAAATGCTTCAGACAACTTATAATGCCCCTCAATTGTTTGAGATTGATGGTCACCTGTAAGTAATAAAAGATCGGTATCACCTGCTCTACAATGATAAAGTTCCGCTCTTGCAAGCTCGGTTAGTCCTTCATCATCTACTGTAGTTTGTGGAGGGAAGTGATGGCTTCTAAACTCTCTAAGTAAAGTTGAATCGAATTCCTCCGTTAAATGTTCAACAACTAATTTTCCTACATGTCCTACTCCAGGAAGCCCCTCTATTAATACTGAATCTTCAATGTCGACTTCGTTCACTTTTCTAATATCTATTTCTTCCATTTTTAGAATTTTCTCTGGTTTTTGATTTTCATTTCTCTGTTCTTATCCTTCTTCTGATCTTGACTCTTTATAGTACTCTCCCTGCCCTCCAAGCTTTTCTATGGTGTCTATAGCTTTTCTAGATGCTTTTTCTACCTCTTTTTCGGCTTCTTTATAGTCTGGGGAGCTTGACTTTATTCTGTACTCTGGAGCACTGACATACTCTATACTAACATCTTCTTTTTCAGCCTCTTTTAATGCTTCTTTTATGTCGTCTACTCCTGTAGGAGAAAAACTTCTTAATTCCACAAAACCCACAATTTCGATGCTTGGAACTTCTACATTTTCTTGAGCTATCTCTGCAAGCTGTTCGGCTAGGGAATCTTCTATACCTGCTTTTTTAAATACACTGGATCCGTCTATAGCGCCCTTTTCTAACGCATCATATAAAGAACCATATTCATCAATCAACATTTCTTGTATTGATTCTATTTTTTCTTCTTCATCTTCAGGTACAGCTAGAGATATCCAGTTTTTAGCCTTAGTTTCATTTCTCCAAATTTCTATTCTTTCTTTTTCCTCCGTCTCACTAACATCCTTCAACGACAGATTTATTTGTTTACTTTCTTCATCGACATCTATAACTTCACATACAACTCTTTCACCTATATCTACATGGTCTCTAACACGTTTCACCCATCCACTAGCAACATCAGAAACATGGACAAATCCCTGGGTATCATACTCAACCAGATCCATATATGCCCCTGTTTCTTCCTCTATATCTGCAACTTCACATACTACTAACTCACCTTCTCTTGGAAGACTAACCATTAACCAAACGTCAGACTCGTCTTAAGAAAAGGCTTTCTACCTATATTTTAAACAAAAAATAAATAAGACTGGGATTATCGTCTACTATATTTTAGAAAATGCGAGGAAATCCACCGAGTTTAGCCGTGGGTTGTTTAAACGTCAGATCTAGCTTCAACTACATCAACTACTTCACCGAAGAGTTCTGCTTTACCTCCTGTGGGTTCAGCGATTTTTGATCCACATATAGAGCATTCTACCAACGTTGATGGTTTTCTAAATACTACTTGTTCGTTTTCACAGTCCCCACATTTCAGCTTTACAAATTCACTAGCCATTATTCAAGTTCAAGTCTTCCAGCCCTCCATCCTGGTCTAGCATGAGCTTTCCCACATTCCGTGCATCTATATCTTAGGTTTACTTTCTTTGAAGGTTTATCTCCTCCAGGAACCTTCGAAAACTTTCCATCATTACCTATACCTGTATTACGTTCCCTCTGTCTATCTATCCATTTAAGCCCTGTCTCCCTACCTCTAGAAGCCTCGTCAACCTCATGCTCAGTATGGGAATTACAGTGAGGGCAATGGGTACGCATTCGTCTTGGAAGCTTCATATTTGATTATAAAGGGAGAGGCCTAATATAGTTCGCGCTTCTAGATTAAATTAAACAATAAAACATGGGAAAATCTGACACTACAAAATATTTTATTCATGCTGAATTTGATGCTGAAGGGATAGTGGAAAAACATGATGTTGTAGGTGCAGTATTTGGACAAACTGAAGGACTTTTAGGTGAAGAATTAGAGCTTAGAGAGCTTGAGAAATCAGGTAAAATAGATAGAATGGAGATAGATATCAATACACAAAACGGTTGCTCTAAGGGATATATAACCATAGGAAGTAGTCTAGACAGAGTTGAAACTGCAGTAATAGCAGCTTCGCTTGAGGGTATAAAAAGAATAGGGCCCTCAGAGGCCACATTTGAAGTAGAGAATGTAGAGGACATCAGAGCTAAAAAAAGAAGAGACATTGTCGAAAGAGCAAAGGAATTACTATCTGAAAGTTTTGGAGCTCCTAAAACCAAAGATATGCTTAGGGAAGTTGAAAAAGAAGAGAGGGGTATAAAAGTGGAAAACTATCTTGGCCTTCCTTCTGGACCTAATATAGAAAGTTCCAAATCAATCATTATAGTTGAAGGGAGAGCTGATGTAGCTAATCTCTTAGAATATGGTAAAGAAAACGTCATAGCAGTCGAAGGAACTAATGTACCAGAAAAAATAATTGAACTTTCAAAACAAAAGACTGTAACAGCTTTTACTGATGCCGACAGAGGAGGGGAGTTACTTCTAAAAGAACTTTCTCAGGTAGCAAATATCGACTATGTTACACGGCCTCCTGAAGGAAAATCAGTAGAAGAACTCTCTAGAAAAGAAGTTGAAAAAGTATTAGAGAAAAAACAGCCAATAGAATCAGTAGAAGACGCATTAAAAGCTAAGGAGGGGGAGATAATAATGATTGGAGAAGAATGGGAAGAAACCATAGACGAAGACGCTCTAAGAGAAGTTATAGATAAAGAAAAAGAAATACAGGAATTAATTGTAGATGAAGCAAATCAAGATATACTTGATATAGCAAGTAGAAAGAATGTTAACAAAATAATAGCTAAAAAAGAAGGAAACGTAGCTAAAAAACCATTAGATGTGAAGTTAATAACAGAGTATGAAAAATAACAAGATTTGTTATCTGGTATGGATTGGAATCTAAAAAACAGAATAGATACGAAATTCTTAAGGTTAAATCAAGAAAAAGGGAAAAATAATGGACAATATAGAGAATCTTAAACAAGGTACTGAGTTGGTAAAGAGAGGATTTGCAAAGATGCAAAAGGGAGGTGTGATTATGGATGTAGTCAATGCTGAACAAGCAAAGATAGCTGAAGAAGCAGGAGCTGTAGCAGTAATGGCGCTAGAAGCTGTACCTGCAGAAGTAAGAAGACGTGGAGGAGTTGCGAGAATGGCTCCCGTTGAAGTTAACGAAGAAATAATGGATGATGTCTCTATACCTGTAATGGGAAAAGTAAGAATAGGACATACTGTAGAATCACAGATATTAGAGACATTAGGTATCGATATGGTAGATGAAAGTGAGGTTCTTACTCCAGCAGATGAACAAAACCATATAGATAAAACTGAATTTGATGTCCCGTTTGTATGTGGTGCAAGAGATCTAGGGGAAGCTCTAAGAAGAATAGATGAAGGAGCTGCAATGATTAGAACAAAAGGAGAGGCAGGTACAGGAGATGTAGCAGAAGCTGTGAAACATACGAGGGAAATAAAAAAGTCAATAAATGAACTTAAAGGAATGGATAAAAAAGAGAGAAGAAACTACGCCAGAAAAATAGAAGCTCCTATAGCGCTAGTGGAGGAAACAGCAGAAAAAGGTAGACTTCCTGTAGTTAATTTCGCTGCAGGTGGAATAGCTACCCCAGCAGATGCTGCATTGATGATGCAACTTGGATGCGATGGCATATTTGTAGGAAGCGGTATCTTTGAAGCTGAAAATCCGGAAAAGATGGGAAAAGCAATAGTAGAAGCAGTAAACAATTATGATAACCCTGAAGAGTTAATTGAAGTAGCTAAAAATACAGGACTTGGTATGAAAGGGAAAAATGTTTCTGAATTAAAGGAAGCTGAACAGCTACAATATAGAGGAAATTAGATGCAGGCTGGTATAATAGGGGTGCAAGGAGATGTCTCAGAGCATAAAAAATATGTATCAAAAGCAGGAGAAAAATTAGGCTTAGATATAAATACAAAAACAATAAGAGAAAAAGGTAAGATCCCTAGCTGTGATTTACTCATAATACCAGGGGGTGAAAGCACAACAATATCTAACCTTATAAATAAAAAAAGCATCAGAAAAGAAATAATTGAACACAATGAAAAACAAAAACTGATACTGGCTACATGTGCAGGGTTGATACTACTATCATCAAACCCTAATGATAGCAGAGTTGAACAGTTTGACATATTAGATATATCAGTGAAAAGAAATGCTTTTGGAAGACAAAAAGAATCTTTTGAAACTGAAATAGAAATAAAAGGACTGGAAAAACCATTTCCAGCTGTCTTTATTAGAGCACCAATAATAGAGGATATTGGAGAAAAAGTAGAGGTTTTATCAAGATTCAAAGACAAAATAGTTGCTGTAAAACAAAATAATATTATAGGTACTAGTTTCCATCCGGAGCTATCTAGTGACTATAGAATACATAAACTAATATTTGAAAATGTCCCAAATAATAGAAGAATTGCATGAAATAATCGAAGATAGAAGAGAAAACCCAAAGGAAGATAGCTATACATCTAGCTTATTAGAAAATGGGGAAGATTCAATATTAGAAAAAATAGGAGAAGAATCTGTAGAAGTTATACTAGCATCTAAACAAGAAAAAGAAGAAGAAATAATACATGAAAGCGCAGACCTAATATATCATCTATTAGTGCTTTTAACATCCAAAAAAATCGATATAGAAGAGGTGTTTGAAGAACTTGAAAATAGAAGACGTTAGTTCTTTTCTCCCTATATTCTTCTAATTATTGTTACAGATTTCAAAATATGCTGTTATGTCTTCTTCTTTAACAGTTCTTCTACCGGAATGTTTTGCTAGTTGGCATGCACTTTCAGCTACATCTAGCCCCCATTTTTCAAGATAACTAGCTAATGATTTCCTAGCGTCTTCACTAACTCTGAAATCTTCTATTTCAAGTCTAGCTATTCTATCAATTGGGGCTAGGGGAAGTATAAAATTATCTTCCGAATCACTAGTTACTTCAATCTCCTCTATGTCCTCTGCCATCAATGTTTTTCTGTTGTCTTTTCTTGCTATATCTGCAGCTTCTTTTGCTTTTTTAGCTCCTTTTTCTTGAATTTTTTTTGCCAGTTCTTTTGGTGCACCTCCTCCTACTCTTATGTTTGGATCTGCTCTACGTATAATTGAGTCAACTGGAGCAAAAGGAAGTTCCACACTCATCGTACAACAGTTACAGGAACAGATGCTTTTCTAACTAGTTCATGTGCTACACTACCAACCATTTTTTCAAATTTTCCAGATAAACCTCTATGTCCGATAAATATACAGTCACTGTCCGTTGTATGTTCTGATATTTCTTCTGCTGGGTCACCATAGAGTATAGCTGTATCTATAGAAACACCATTTTCTTCACCTATCTCTTTTGCGTCTTGTAATATTTTTTCAGCTCTATCCTCTGCTTCCGACATATCCTCCACTAGTGCATCTCCATTTTCAGAATATATTTCTGGAACAACTACATGGACAGCTTCTATATCTGCACTTATTGGTTTAGCTAGGTTTATAGCATATTCCAATGCTTCATCTCCTTCATCGGATCCATCAACCGCTACTGTAAACTTCATATTTTCTGGTCACACGAAAGAAGTTTAAGGCTTTCCTCCTCGATCTGGTGTAGAGATCCTGGGACTATTAACGAATGTGGAGTAGGGCCTATATCAGTTTTTTCTATTTTTTTAGGACTACCAAAAGATAATTGAGGGGAGTTAGTTCCAAGCCGCGCTATAGATACTAATTTATCTATATTGTTTTCTTCGTCTATATCTCCTAGTAGTTTAGCTGCTTTGTTTGCTGTCATAGATCTTTCTTTAGTTATATCAAGGTATATCAGGGTATGCAGATCGTTATCTAGGTTTTTGATTACTGTTTTATATGGGGAAGTTGGTTTCCAGTTATCTTTGGGGAAAGGAAGAGTAGTAGACTTACCAAATCTATAGTTTTGAAGTCCTGTAGCTCCACATACTGCGGTCTCAACACTTGGAGCATGAACTATTTTATTTTTTATATCTTTTTTTATTGCTCTTATACGTAGATCAGAATGGGTGGTAGATATCATTGGATCCCCTCCAACTAAAAATACTATTCTATTTTGTCTAGCTTTATCTAGAAATTTCGGATTTTCCTCTACATCATATCTAGAAAGCTTTTTTATTGGTTTTTCATGAAAACTCTCTAGTCTAGATATATCTGTTCCAGCTAGTTTTGTAGTATATAGTTCTGCAAATATCTGGTCTGCTTTTTCTATTTCTTTTTTTCCTCTAAGAGTTATACTGTATTCATCATAGAGACCTAAACCTACAAACACTAACATATATACAAATAGAAAAGATTCTAGTCTAACTCCTTCGAAAAGTTATCTTTTTTAGATATTAATCTATCCTGAATAATATTGAAGAAAAATCTTATTCAAATGTATTCTTCATAAGATTAAAAATCTTTGAAGCCAAGTTTTCCCTATGAAATTTGAGCCCGAATCAACTGTAGTTGTAGTGGTAGATATGCAGAATGGATTCTGTAAACCTGAGGGCTCTCTATATTCAGAGAAAAGTGAAAAAGCAATAAAACCGATAAATGAACTGGTAAAAAAAGCAAGGAAAAACAATGTTTCTATAGTATATACACGGGATATACATACTGAAAAACAGTTCGAAGATTCATATTACTATGATGAATTTAAAAGGTGGGGTGATCATGTATTAGAAGAGAGCTGGGAAAGTGAAATAGTTGATGAGTTAGAACCTAGAACTGGTGACCATATAGTAAAAAAACATACATATGATGCTTTCTATAAAACCGATCTAGAAGGTTGGCTAGAAGTACACGGTATAAGAGATCTATTAATATGTGGTACTCTATCTAATGTATGCGTACTTCATACAGCATCGAGTGCAGGACTTAGAGACTACAAGCCCGTAATAATTGAAGATTCTGTAGGATATATAGAAGAAAGACATAAAGAATATTCTATAGAACATGCAGATTGGCTTTTTGGAGAAACAATCAAAAAAGATGAAATAGAATTCGAATAAATATCTAATATAGTACAGAGATAATAGATCTAGATATAAAAACAAAATATGCTTGGAAAAAAAAGGTTAGTATTGTATTCAACGTAAAATTTTTTAGATTAAAGAAATGGATGGAAAAAAATTTGATATAATAACGGAAAAAGAGATAGAAGAAGGTAAGGCTACGGATGCCTATTTTGAGAGGACAGAAAAAATACTAAAATCTAAGAATGTTAACCCGAAAGTAGTAGCTGATATTGGAGTAGACCTTGATAGATGGCATATATTTTCAGGTTTAAAAGATGTGGCAAATCTACTTGAAGGGAAAAAAATTGATCTCTATTCACTACCTGAGGGAACCCCGTTTAAGGAAAATCCAGTAATGAGGATAGAAGGTAACTATTTAGAATTTTGCAGATATGAAACATCTATACTAGGTTTTATATGTAAGGCAACAGCAATAGCAAGTTCTGCTATGCGTATAAAAGCTACAGCAGGAGATAAAACAGTAATAGAGTTTGGTACAAGAAGAGAACATCCATCTACTGCAGCAATGATTGAACGTTCAGCAATGATAGGGGGTATAGACGGAATATCACATATAGCCGCAGGAGAAACAATAAATATACAGTCAGGAGGTACCATGCCACATGCATTAATAATATGTTTTAGAGATCAACAAAAAGCATGGAAAGCATACAATGATGTATTAGACAAGGACATACCTAGAGTAGCTCTATGTGACACCTATGAAGATGAAAAACTAGAATCAGTTAAGGCAGCAGAAACACTAAAGGAAGATCTAGATTCTGTAAGACTAGACACTCCCTCTAGTAGGAGAGGGGATATGAAAGAAATTGTAGAGGAAGTACGGTGGGAACTAGACTCGAGAGGATATGAAGATGTGGAAATTTTTGTAAGTGGAGGTATAGATAAAGAAGAAATAAAAAAACTAAAAGATGTAGCAGACGGTTTCGGAGTAGGTGCTTCAATAGCAAGTGTACCCCCAGTTGATTTCTCATTGGATATTGTAGAAGTAGAAGGAGAACCCGCGGCGAAAAGAGGTGAAAAAAGCTGGAAAAAACAGATATACAGAAAAGAAATGGAAGACACACTATCACTAGAAAATGACAAACAAGAAGGTGAACCAATGCTTAAACCTATAATCGAAAACGGGGAGATAATAGCAGAATTCCCAATAGAAAAAGCTAGAGAAAGATCCAAGCAGGGAATAAAAAACCTGAAACAAGAAGACCTACTTAAAATCTAAAAAAGGAAGTCAGTGAGAGTTCCACGTATTACCTGACCAGTGAATGTTTACATACAGGAAAAATTATCCCGAATTTTTAATATATCTTAATACTCCTTTTGCATCTGTTCTTAAAGTTTCCTTAGCTCTTTGTTTATCCCATAACTCATAAAAAAGATGATCTCTATCTATAATTTCTTCTATAGCCTGTTTCTCATCTTTTGTATTTCTCCATATATCTTCAGCTTTTTCTACCCACCTAGTTAACACATCTCTGTATTTATCTAAACAATATTCTACATCCGTTCTAGACCCATAATGAGTATATAAAAGCATTTCAGGACTATAACTTCTAAATTTTTCTAAACTTTCAAGGTTCGTCTCCAAATCAAAGTTAGGAGGAGGGGTGGTTGCAATAATCTCACCACGTATAGAAACACCTGCTTCATCACCAACAAAAAGAGCTTCATCTGTTTTTTCATATAGACAAAACTGGTGAGGGGCGTGGCCGGGAGCTTCTAATACCTCTAATTCTTTACTATCTAGATCAACTATATCACCCTCCTCAACTGTTATAAACCTTTCAGAATCTATGGGTTTAATGTCTCCATATTCATCCGCTAGACTACCTACAGCTTTATTCACACTTTCCACAAGTTTTTCTACTGTATTTGGATCAGAAAGATATTTAGCCCAACCATTAAGACATACAATTTCCGCATTATCACATCTCTGAGCCAAATACCCGGCCCCACCAGCATGGTCCAAATGAAGATGGGTAGGTATAATTAAATCGATCTCATCATAATTAATACCTAATTCCTCTAACCCATCAAAAATATACTGCCTCCCTATTGAAGCACCTGTTTCAATTACAGCTTTTTTTTCACTATCCACTATATAAGAAGCATCATAGCGGCTACGATCCAAAAAATAAGTATCAACCATATACACATCATCAAACCCCTCTATTTTTTCAACCATCCCTACAAAATAAACCTACGTAAAACAAAAAACTAATTTTTTCCATACAAAATCACGCTACTAGATATACAACCAATTTTAAAGACTTAAACCCAGAATAGAAAAAAACATATCACATATTAAGTCTAAACCAAATAAAACCAACTAATAAAACGCGAACTCAAAATATGTGTATCTTTCTATGTTTTACAAATGAATTTGATAAACAGGTTTTGACACCAAGAAAAATCTATCAATGATTTTAAATTAAGTTCTTCACTTTTTGCTTGAAACAAAAAATTATTCATAAAAAATTTTAGAGATTTATGTTAAAAATACAGGTATAAACAGTTAGTAGACAGAAAAAGCTACATTTGTAACAGTATCTATAACACCGTCAACTGAATGGATTTTTTCTGATACTACACTAGGTAGGTCTTCTCTGTTATTTAAGTCCAACTGTGCTATAATATCGTAATCACCAGTTACAACATGTATATCTTTTACTTCATCAAGGTCACTTATCTCTTTTCCTGCATTTGAAACTTCTCCAGTCTCAGTTATTATATTTACATATGCATTAACCATAATGGTATTTTTATACTATAATTTAATTAATCTTCGGAAGCATACAAAAAAATAATTTAATATCGTATTTCAAATCCATCAATACCGTTAGGGCCTTCCCAGCTAACATCTATATCCTCAACATTAGCTTGAGGGCTTCCCTCCCAACACCAGTCTATTATTTTTTCTATATCCTTACGTTCCCCCTCAAAAACAGCTTCAACTCTTCCATCATTGAGGTTTTTAACCCAACCATCAATTCCTATCTGTGCAGCCATTTCCTTTGTATTTGCTCTATAAAAAACTCCCTGGACCTTGCCAGAAATAAAAACATGAGCTCGTTCTCTATTCTCTTCCTCCATGTTTTCTTATATAAACTAGCAAACAAAAATTCTATCTTAATGTAATCTATATGGAGGTAGAAATACCAATAAAATCTTCTTCTTTGGATAGATTAGAAGTCGTACTTTTATAGAATACAAAGTCTTTAAATTTAACCCATAGATTCAAAATATGTAAAGGTGTTATAACAAAAAGATAAAGATTATAAAAAATTATTGATTCTTTCCATCAACTTTGATACCATATACTGTATATCATTGTATATCTGGCTGTTAACAATTTTCTGTGTTCCTTGATCCATATAATAATCTATATATGGTTGTATTTCACCAAAAACAATATATACTACTGCAATCAGTAGTAGAAAAAAAGCAGCTCCTAAAATACCATATATAAATCCTTGTAGAGTTTTTCTATATTCTTTATTCATAACTAATTGTTTATTTTTGTTGTACTTTCAAGTTTTGTCAGCCTTATGTCCGACTGGTAGAAATAGATACCTATATATTCGAAAATAATTATAAACTAAATTATTTTTTCTATATATTATTTGGTTTTTTGGATGTTATAGATAATAGGATAACTATGTATAAAGGTTAGTTGTCTGGACCCGCCGGGACTTGAACCCAGGGCCTCCTGCTTGCGAAGCAGGCGTTCTGCCACTGAACTACGAGCCCATGAAAAAGAATTGTTTTATTAGTTTTTATATTTCTATTCTTTGTTAGTATTTATATGTCATATTTTTTAAAAGAGTTTTATATGTTAGATATAAAAGTTGTTTTTATTTAGTTTTATTTGTTTTATAGATATTAAGTTGTATAAATGTTTTAGGTAATATAGAAAATAGTTAATAGTTCGATTTTAAGATGGATATATTTTTTAATCTTCTAGCTCTATTTCTATTGATACTTCTTGCGGGACCTGTACTCGCATTAGTTGTCTTAGTGCGCGTTCATTAGCTTCTAGGTCTATTAGTCTTTTGTGGACTCTCATTTCCCAGTGGTCCCATGTAGCATTCCCTTCTCCATCCGGGCTTTTTCGTATTGGTACTTCTAAATCTTTTGTTGGTAGTGGGACTGGCCCGGAGAACTCTACTCCTGTTCTCTCTGCTATTTCTGTTATCTCATCAGCTACTTCATCCAGTTCTTCATGGTCTGTACCTGAAAGGCGGACTCTAGCTTTCTGCATCTATTTCCTACTCTACTTCTACCTTGTCGTGTAACTTATTCTTTTTCTTCTACTTCTCTTACTTGTCCTGCAGCGATGGTTTGTCCCATGTCTCGGATAGCAAAGGATCCGAGTTGTGGTATTTCGCTTGTAGGTTCTATAGAGAGTGGTTTTTGTGGGCGGACTTTTACTACTGCTGCGTCTCCTGGTTCTACGTAGTCTGGATTCTCTTCTACTGATTCCATTGTTGATGGATCTAGTTTTTGTCTTATTTCTTCTATTGTACATGCTACTTGTGCTGTGTGTGCGTGGAATACTGGTGTATATCCTTCTGTTAGTACTGATGGGTGTTGCATGACTACTATTTGTGCTACAAATGTTTCGGCTACTGTAGGTGGGTTTTCTGCTGGTCCGCAGACATCTCCTCGTCTTATATCATCTTTCCCTATACCTCTAACGTTAAATCCTACGTTGTCACCTGGACCTGCTTGTTCTATTTCTTCATGGTGCATTTCTATGGTTTTTACTTCACCGCTTTCTCCAGCGGGTTCAAATGCTACCATGTCTCCGTTTTTCATTGTTCCTGTTTCTACTCTTCCGACAGGTACTGTACCTATACCTGATATGGAGTATACGTCTTGTATTGGTAGTCTTAGTGGAAGATCTACGGGTTCATCTCCTCTTTCTAGTTTGTCTAGTGATTCTAGTACTGTAGGTCCATCATACCATGAGGTTTCGTCTGAGATTTCTGATACGTTTGTCCCTTCAAATGCTGAGATTGGTATAAATGTAACTTTGTCGGTGCTGAATCCTACAGTTCCAAGTAAGTTTTCTACTTCACCCTTTGTTTTTGCAAATTCATTTTCGTCATAGTCTACAGCGTCCATCTTGTTTATACAGATTACCATCTCGTTTATTCCAAGCGTCCTAGAGAGGAAGACGTGTTCTCTTGTTTGGGGTTGTACACCGTCTTGTACGTCTACTACTAGTACTGCGTTGTCTGCTTGTGAGGTACCTGTAATCATGTTTTTAACGAAGTCTCTATGTCCTGGTGCGTCAATTATAGTGAAATAGTTATCGTCTGTTTCGAATTCTTGGTGTGCTATATCTATAGTTAGTCCTCGTTCTCTTTCTTCCTCTAGGCTATCCATTGCGTAAGCCAATTCAAAACCTTCTTTTCCTTTTTCTTGTGCTTCTTCTTTATATTCTTCAACCTCTCTTTCCTCTATTGCTCCTGTTTCTAACAACAATCTCCCTACCAACGTGGATTTTCCGTGATCCACATGGCCTATTATCGCTAGGTTGATATGAGGTTTCTCTGCCATCTATTCGGAATTGAAGTGGATAGCTTATAAGATTAACTTTACTTATTTGTTAATTAATAAGAAAATATTTTTAAAAAACCATTATTTGGCAGTTAAACCAGATATCCAACCATCTTAAATCTTTAATTATAATTTAATAATTAAAAGATAAATATCTGAAAAAAAAATAAAAATATTACTAAATCCATTATTTAAACACGAGAAATAAAATTTATAGAGTTTTATTCAAAAATTGTTATTCCTCGGAATAATCTATAGCTACTATAGAAAAAATATAAGTAAATATAATTATAGCTAATACAACTATTACTAACGATATAAGCTGTAGCTCGATAGACATAGAGACTAATCATTTCCAGATAAACAAAAAAGCTCCGAGTTCTATCTACAAATATGTTTACAGGTATAATTGAAGAAACAGGAAAAATAACAGACATAAAGAAAACAAATGGAGGAAGAAGAATAGCCATCCAAACATCACTGAATCTAGAGGTAGGAAGAAGTATCTCAGTAAACGGAGCCTGTTTAACTGTAGAAAAAACAGAAGAAAAGAAATTTAGATCATTTTTATCCAATGAAACATTAGAAAAAACCCATTTCAGCTCTATAAAAAAAGGAGATATAGTTAATCTAGAAAGAGCTCTTTCAGCCCAAGGACGATTCGAAGGCCATATCGTACAAGGACATGTTGACACAACCACAAAAATCACAGAAATAAAAAAAGACGGAAACAGCTGGATATATAGCTTTGAACTACCAGAAAAACACTCAAAATATATAGTCGAAAAAGGATCCATAGCAATAGAAGGAATAAGTCTAACAATAGCATCTATATACAACAAAAAATTTGATATATCAATAATCCCAGAAACATACAAAATAACAAACCTATCAAATAAAAACGAGAAAGACCCTGTAAACATAGAAATAGACATAATAGCTAAATACATCGAAAACCTCATCTAATACCACCTCACCTAACTAAAAAAACTAGCCTCCGTTAGGGATCTGTAATACTAAAAACATAAAAATTAGTATCTATAGGTTGACATCCTCACCCTCCTAAAGGCGCGGATATTCTCCTGTAGCTTCTATAGTTCCTGATAAACAATCTAGATATCTATTTTTATTAAATCAAAAGCAGTATTCCGAAGATATATATTTTTTGACATAAAAAAGGATTTAGCTTTTGTAGGCGAATTTTGCCCGTTTTCAAAGACCAAGCCAACGACGAAAGACAATGGTTAGTAATTTTATGTGGTTTGTAATGGAGACCAAATAAGATCTCTTCTTTTCAGGTAGACGGAGGTGACTCTAGTAATGTTAGGTAATGTCCGTCTGGATCTTTTATCTGAACTCCTTGCTTAATATTTTCCACAGATAATGCTTCTTTTTTTATCTCTTGAGGTATTTGATCAGTATTCTCTACTTTAAAACCCATATCTACATGTAGTCCCCCTTGTCCTCCTGCAATACCTATATGTGGCTCCCAAACTTCAAGATCTAAAGCATTTGATATGAGACGCTCCCTAGGTCTTTTATCTTGGGAATCAAGGCTGTCCATACCTAACTTTTTGTAAAATTTTATAGATTTTTTTAGGTCCTCCACTTCTAAAACTATTTCAAAGATGCCATCAAGTCCCTTATTTTGTCCTCTTTCCCCAATTTCTACACAGTTACATAATGTGTCATAAAAATACAAGCTCTTACTATTTTTAAAATCACGTTCTTCTACAATACAATCTTTTAATCTATTACGCCATTTCTCATATCCTCCTGTAGAAAATGCAAAATGAGTATGTACTCCGCCTCTAGGAACAGTACTAGGTGCTCTCAAAATAAGATTTGTATCCCCCACTTTAAATACTATTTCATTATCATTTTCATCCTCTATATCAAGGTTTAATTTTTCAGAATAAAACTTTCTAGATTCATCCAATGATTTGGCCTCAAGACCCAACCAAAGAAGCTTAGATAACATTCTATTTATTTCTCTAAAACATCTACATTTACTTCTCTCTTTTCTACTCTAACACTCATCATAGACGTACTAGTTGCAGGAGCAGCCCCCGTACAACTACCAGGATTTAATATTCTTACTCCGTCAACTACTGTATCCATAATTTCATGGGTATGACCAGCTATCCCAATCACATTATATTTATCTATATTAGCCTGGTTTCCTACTAAATCCCTAACTCTATTTTTATATGTTCTAGAAGGACCTGTACCATGAGTTATAATGAACTGTACTCCTTCTATCTCTAAAGAATTAACGTCAGGAAGATTAGTAGAAAAAGAATCCATGTTTCCCGAAATACATACTAAATTCGAAATTTGCTGAAAATCTTTGAAAGCTTCTTTACTGTCAAAATCACCAACATGTATAGTATAATCAGATTTTTTAATATTTTCAACCACCCAGCTAGGGATTTCAGACGCTCTAGATGGTATATGAGAATCACTAACTAAAGCTATATTTTCCATATATAATATAGGACACAATATAATAACAATACAGTTAACTTAGAAATCCCTTCCTCAAAAAGGACACATATGAGAAGATGGATGATATTTTTATTCTAATATTTAGATATCTTTATAGTTTTTATAGAAATATCTAATAATATAGGATGGAGGAAAAACCTGTAGTTACATGTTTTATACAGAACTGTGGAGATATTCTATTATTATATAGGGAAGATGATCTTTCTTCATATCCAAATAGGTGGAGTGGAGTATCTGGATATATAGAATATACTGAAGATGGATCCAGGGAAAAACCAAAAAAAACTGCACTTAGAGAGATAAGAGAAGAGACTGGTCTTAGTGAGGATGAAGTTGATATCATAAAGAAAGGTAAGTCTTTTTTTGTGGAAGACAGTTCATTAGGAAAAAAATGGGAGATATATCCTTTTCTTTTTAACTCGGATAGAAGAAATATAGATATAAATTGGGAATCAAAGAAAGCAGAATGGGTTCAACCTAGTGAGATATTATGTCGTAAAACAGTACCAAGTTTATGGAGATCATATAAGAAAGTATCACCTACAATAGCGGATTTAATAGAGGAAAGTAGACATGGATCATCATATATTTTAGCTAGGTCTATCGAGCTAATTAGAGATGAAGCAGCTGAAATGATGGAAAAAACCAATGATAAAGATGGAATAGATAAGTTAAAAAATCTTGGAAATAAAATTATAGATTCATATCCTTCTATGGCTGCATTATCTAATAGAATAAAAAAGATAACAAATGAAAAATCTATTAGGAAAATAAAAGAAAACGCGGAAAAGGATCTTAAGGAAGTTTTAAAAGCAAATAAAGACGCTGCTAAAGCGGCGAAAAAAATAGTTTCGGGAAAAACTGTTTTAACTATATCAAGATCTGAAACTGTTAGAAGAGCGTTGGAGGAGGATACAGCAAAAGAAATATATATATCAGAATCTAGGCCTGGAAAAGAGGGAATCGAGTTTGGAGATGTTCTTTCCGCAGAAGTTATATATGATTCTGAAATACCTAAGATAGTATCAAAGATAGATCTTGTATTAATTGGTGCAGATTCTTTATTATTAAATGGAGATGTTATAAACAAGGTTGGTAGTATGTCTGGGGCTTTAGCTGCAAAACGTGAAGGAATTCCATTTTATGTTGTTGCATCTACAGATAAAATAAAAAAGGAAAATATAGGGAAAAAAGAAAAATCGGATATCTTTGAAATAATACCTTCAGATCTAGTTACAAAAATAATAACTGAAAAAGGAATATTCACCCCAAATAAATTGGAATCAGTTATATAAAAATATAGAAAAAATATATTAAGACATAATTGGTGTTTATATAAGGATATTAAGATGATCTCTTTTAGTATATTTGGATATATAATTAATTTTTTAATATAATATTTTATTTTTTTAAAAGATATATAGAGGTTATTGGTATTTTTTTGTTTTTGAAAATATAAAACGAGAGCACAAACGTCTATATAGTAGGAGTTCTGTAACACGATCATGGTAGATGAAGAAGAAGCTCTAGAATATCATAGCAAGAAACCTCCAGGAAAAATAAAGGTTTCAACTACTAAGCCTACACAGACTCAGCGAGATCTAAGTCTAGCTTATACTCCAGGTGTAGCTATACCTTGTGAGGAAATAGCTGATGATATAGAAAAAGCATATGATTATACAGCTAAATCAAACCTTGTCGGTGTAGTAACAAATGGTACTGCTGTATTAGGTCTGGGAGATATAGGGGCTCAGGCCTCAAAGCCTGTGATGGAAGGTAAAGGAGTTTTATTCAAACGGTTTGCTGATATAGATGTATTTGATATAGAATTAAATGCTACAGGTGAAGAACTAGTTGAATCAGTAAAGGCTATGGAGCCTACATTTGGAGGTATAAATCTAGAAGATATAAAAGCTCCAGAATGTTTTGTTGTTGAAGAAGAACTAAGAGACACTTTATCTATACCGGTATTCCATGATGATCAACATGGAACAGCTATCATTTCAGGTGCTGCACTTCTCAATGCATGTGAAATAGCTGATAAAGACCTAGAGGATATAAAAATAGTATTTTCTGGGGCTGGAGCAAGTGCAATAGCAACTGCTCAATTTTTCACATCGTTGGGGGTTAAAAAAGAAAACATTGTTATGTGTGATTCAAGCGGTATAATAACCCAACAAAGAGCAGAAAATGGTGAAGTAAACAAATATAAAGCAGAATTTGCTCCAGACATACCAGAAGGAGATTTAAGAGATGCAATGGAAGGATCTGATGTTTTTGTAGGTCTCTCAATAGGAGGGATAGTAGATGAAGATATGGTTCATTCTATGAATTCTAATCCTATCGTATTTGCTATGGCTAATCCGGAACCTGAGATAGGATACTATGAAGCTAAAGAAGCCAGAGACGATAAAGTGATAGTCGCAACAGGAAGAAGTGACTTCCCTAACCAAGTTAACAATGTTCTCGGATTTCCCTTTATCTTTAGAGGTGCATTAGATGTAAGAGCTACAGAAATAAACGAAGAAATGAAAGTCGCGGCTGCAGAAGCACTAGCAGAACTAGCAAAAGAAGATGTTCCAGATGAAGTAATGGAAGCATATGGAGAACGTCTCCAGTTCGGACCTGACTACCTAATCCCTAAGCCACTAGATCCACGTGTTTTATTTAGAGTAGCTCCAGCTGTTGCAAACGCAGCCATAGAAAGTGGGGCATCAAGACGTAAACTAGA
>JAHENH010000070.1 GCA_018609935.1 Halobacteriales archaeon
ACCCCTTTGTTTATCGTTGTCGAATAGACCCCGGTGTTAAAAATTTCATCCGAATAAATGGCACGGAGTTGTCTTCTCTTACCAAAAATATAAGTCAATCCGATTTTAAGGTCAATGTGGTACCCTATATTGGCGAATACAACGGTGAGGGGAACAGTACTGGAAACCATTACCCCCGCCAGATCGGGGCCGAAACTTGGGTTCCTAAAGCTGGAATAGACACTGGAGCAGGAGAAAAAATAGAGGATTATTTACTTAAAAGATACAATCTCTAATGTATTATACATTTAGATTCATATCAAAAGAAGAAAGAGAAGAGGCTAATCAAATAGCTGAAGATCTTGGATATGGTCCTGATAATTTCTCTATCCCGCTTGTAGAAAAAGGTACAAAAAGTCCTATAATTTATTATGGATGCTCTTGGGCAATAGGCAGTAATGAAGATCAAAGTGATCTTAAATTGGAATTACAGTCACTTAATACATTTAGTGAAATTGATAGTACTGATAGTTTTGAAGAGGCTGCAAATATGTTAGATCTAGAAAAAGAACCTAAAGAAGAAATTAATGTCTAAGGATGAAGTACAACATATAGAAGAAAGACTTGATAAAATAGCTAAAGAACAAAGTAAACAAAGTTCTAATATAGATAGACTCTGTAGAGTTATTTTAAATGATGATGAAGCAGGAACAAAGGGACTTGGACAAAAGTTCAATGAATTGGAAGAGAGAGTTTCTTCTATTGAAAAATTTAAAAGTAAGATAACTTGGGTATCAACGATATTTGTTACAGTTGTTACAGCTGCCTGGAATTTTATCTTATATTATGGTAAAGAAATAGTAGGTTATTTTCAAAAGTAATGACACAGGACTTTGATAACATAATAGAATATATTATAGAAGAATGGGAAGGAGGAGAAGTAAATGATCCTAATGATCCAGGGGGACATACTAAATATGGTATATCTAAAAATGCATTTCCTTCTGTAAACATTAGTGAACTAACTAAAAAGGATGCAAAGTCTCTCTATAAGAAAAATTATTGGGATACAGCTTATTGTAATGAAATTCCAAAAGAACTAAGAGCTATACATCTCGATACAGCTATTAATATGGGTGTACATGCAGCTATTTCTATACTTCAAGAAGCAGGAGGTACTTCTAAAGATGGAATATTTGGACCTAAGACAAAAGCAGCTGCAAGAGATGTTACAGTAGATAACTACGCTTTTAGAAGAGCTATAAGATATTTGAATATCATAGGAGACAATGAAACGCTTGCAAAATATTCTACAGGTTGGTCAAGAAGACTTGTGGATATATATAAGATCTCATGCGGGATATAATAAAGGATAAATCAGGAAAACATTCTATGAAAAGATTAATGGCCCCTATTTTTCTTTTCATCTTTGTAGTAATGTCCATACTAATAGGTACAGGTATTCTATCCAGTGATATTAACTCTATAGTAGTTACAGGTATTACAGGATGTTTTGGACTTCTTGGAGTAGGAGGTCTTAGTAAACATGGATAAGATAAAGGACATATTAAAATATATTGGAAATGGGCTATTAGCTCTTATTGTAGTTATCCTTATAATTTGGATATGGAGATCCTGTGGTAAAGAAGGATCTAATGATAACAATAGTAACAGAATAGAGATCACTGATACTGTAACTACTGTAGAGACTGATACAGTAACTTATACAGAAGTTGATACAGTTCATGAACCTGTATATATAACTGATACTGTTAAAATACCAAAAGGTATTGATACAGTAGAAGTACTAAAGGATTATTATGCAAAGAAATTCTTCTCAGACACTCTTATATCAGATTCTGCTGAAGTAGAGATCACAATTAATGATACTATAAGTAATAACACTATAGCCCACAGAGAAGTACAAATAAAGAACAATAGACTTTCTACTACTACATATGAACTTACTGAAAAAGATGGTACAGAGATCTATACAGGATTTGATATAGGAGGGAATAGAGAGTTTTTTCAAGTTTCTCCTACTGCAACTGTTATAGTCAATGACAGATGGAGTGTAGGACTTAGATATAGTATTAGAAAAAGAGATCCTAATGCTATATTTATTAAAGTTGAAAGAAAATTATGGGAATTCCACAATTAATTATTATATTTGTGGGCTGAACCAATATTTCATCGTATGAACTACGAAGATATAGTCAATATTATAAGAGAGAAACCTTATCTTATAGATGAGGGTTCTAAGAGAGTATCTAATAGACTTAGATGTAGTAGAGAAACTGCTATAGAAGCTATAAGAGAAGCAAGAGAACAAACAAGAGAAGAACTTAAAGAAGGATTAGAAAGTACTAGTAACGATATTGCAGAAGATCCAGAAGTATCTGGTCTTGAAATAAAGAGTATTTGGCAAAATAGTGGAGGGAAATGGCTTAAGTCCTACAAAAAGAATCCTGATAAGATAGGAGAAGAAGATCTCAAAAATATAATTGATAGGACTCTTAATACTCATAAGGAAACATTTAAAAATAGAGAAGAGCCTGATAATGAAAAAGGGCTATTTATTTGGACTTCAGATAAACACATAGGGGCATCTGTAGATGAATCTATTTATGATAATCCCTATGATGGTAAAGAGTTTGAAAGAAGAATGAACAAGATATTTGCTCGTATAAATAAATTGAAACAAGAGCATGGGAAGTTCGACACTCTGATGATAGCTGATCTTGGAGATCCTCTTGATGGGATGGATGGTAAGACAGCTAGAAGAGAGCATGATCTTGAACAAAATATGTCCAATGAAGAGCAACTTGAAGTTCATCTAGAAGTCCACAAAAAATTCTATGACTCTATAGTGGATATTGATCCCGCAGATAATATTGTAATATATAATGTATGCAATGATAACCATTCTGGATCCTTTGGTTATGCTGCTAATCTTGCTATAACTCAATATCTCACACAAAAATATGATCACCTAACAGTTATTAATCAAAAGAAATTTTTGAATTATGTATCTTGGGGAGTCCATGATTTTATATTAACACATGGAAAAGATAAGGAAGATAGGAAATCAGGTCTTCCTCTACATTTAGATGCTAGAACAGAGAACTATATAGAAGAATATAGAAGGAACTTTGATCTTAATGGATATGTACATGTAGTAAAAGGAGATCTACACAGATCTACTGAAGATATTACTACGACTATAAGATACAAGAACTGTTCTTCTATATTTGGAGCTTCTAAATGGATACATAACAATTTTGGAAAATCTATTCCTGCTTGTGATTATGATATTATTCACAAGAACTCTAAAGAAGTTTATTCATCAAGGATCCAACTATAATTGAAAAGTTTAAACGAAATAATATATAGTATCAAGGAAAATCTAAGAGATTATTCTGATGATACGGACATAACTACTGATCACCTGAGGTATCTTGTAGATGTGTATAGGTCTTTCTTTATAAGGAGAGATCTCAAAAAATTCCATAATCCTATATCTGAAGATATTATACAGGATCTAGGATGTATTGAAATGGAACTGTCAGATCCCTCTGAATGTTGTGATATAGATACTGGATGTACAGTACTTAGAACTAAACAAAAAATACCTGCTCCTATGCAAACTTACATGGGGGACAGTTTAACGAGAATTGGACCTATTAATAAAATAAAAAGCAATTTTTCTCATGTCTCATATAGACGCGCTATATACTCAGGAAATGGCTCTTTTAATTCCCTCTCTGTCTTTGCCTTCTACTTAAATGGTAGAATATATCTTAAACTAGGACCAGAGAATAGAGAAGGGAGACATTTGGATCTTATTAATGCAAGGGGGATCTTTGAATCCCCAAGAGAAGTAGGAAAATTTACTAAATGTAGTGGAGAACCTTGTTATAGTGATGATGATCCTTATCCAGTAAAGAGTTATATGATCCCAATGATAGAAGAAAAAATACTTCAGGTAGTATCTCAAAAACTTTCTACACCTGAGGATGATCAAAATGATGCACAAGATGAAAGAACGATCTCAAGGGAAAAAGGAGGAAATTAATAGTACTCATATATCTATGAGAGAATTCTATAAATACTATAGAGATAACTATAGTATTAAGGACACTCCCTATGATATAGATGAGGTTACATATAGAAAAGTGATCTCTATGATAAATTATGAAATAGCACAAAAGATCGCTACTGAACCAATGGACTTTGTAATACCTCATAGACTAGGGAGATTATGTGTAAGAAAAACTAGACCAAGAGCGATAGAAGATAGTAGGGGGCATCCTATTATAACATATCCAATAGACTGGAAAGCTACTTGGGATCTTTGGAATAGAGATGAAGAAGCTAAAGAACAAAAGAAACTTGTAAGGAATAGGAACTCCCACAGTGGAGGAGATATTTATAAGTTAGTATATAGAAAAGAAGATGCTAACTATAATAATAAATCAGCTTACAATTTTCAATTTGCTAGAACACTTAAACAAAATTTGAAAAACACTATCATAAATAACGAAGGATTTGATAGTTATGAACTTTAAAACAACTAATACTATGTTACATTCAGGTTATAAAACAAAGTACGAAAAGTCCATGTACAAAGATGGTAAAAAGAAAACTCTTTGTATCTACGAAGTAGAAAATGGGTATATAGTAAAAAAGGAAGAGATAAAGGAAAATGATGAGGGTCATATGGACTATGAAAATATGGAAACTAAGGTCTATATTACCTATCAAGATCCTATGGAAGAAGAGAAAAAGGATGATAAGGAAATGAAAGAAGGTGGAGATATTAAGAAAGCTATAGAAAGCTTATATTAATGGCAGGTAATCATCATAAATTCATACCTATAGATGGAATAATAGAGAAGATCTATAGGGATACACAGATGAGTACCACAGTAGATCCTAGTGATGTTGCTGAATGGGTAGGGGAAGCTATACAGTTAATTGGAGTTCCTGCACATCTTAGAAATAGAGTAGCTAAGATGACCATTAAAGATGGAAAAGGAGAACTTCCCTGTGATCTATATAATATTATTCAGGTAAGAGAGTATGATAGTAAAACTCCTATGAGAAGTTCTACTAATACTTTTCATAGACACTTCAAAAGAAATGATACCCCTGATAATGATCCCACTATAGATAAAGGTCTTTATAGCGATAGAGCTTATGATGATGTAGAGGGTATATATGACAATAGTGGTCTTAGAGTAGAAAGTGGTTCAAATACCAATAGTGGAGATCTTACCTATGAGGTAAATGATAATTGGATATTTCCAAACTTTGAAAGTGGAACTATAGAAATGGCTTACAAAGCATTTCCTGTTTCTGATTCTACTGGATTCCCTCTTATACCTGATGAGATCAGTATAAAGAAAGCTGTAGAATATTATGTGAGATGTCATATCAATCATATTGAATGGAGAAAAGGAGTACTTAATGATAAAGTATATCAAAAGGAAGAACAGGAAAGACATTGGTATATGGCAAAAGCTCAAACTAGGATACCTACCTATGATGAGATGGAAACTCTCAAGAATAATCATATAAGACTTATTCCAAAGATCAATCATTGGGAAGATTTCTTTGAAAACTTAGGTACTCAGGAAATGAGATACACTCACAATAGTGTAAAAAGTGACCATGATACAAGGAACTAGAATGATTATTTCTAATGCCTAACGCTGTAAATAAATTTAATGAGGGAATGAACAGGGATACAGCAGTGTCCCTGTTTTCAAATGGTGCATATTATGATCTTCAGAATATGAAGGTCGTCACAGAAGATGGACTTTCTTCTGGTTCAATAGAAACAGAAAGAGGTAATAGAAAGCTAATTACTATTCCTTCTGTTCCCTCTTCCTATAAAATAGAATCTATTCCTAGTGGTGGAGATAATGATACTACTATAGAGATCGGATCTCAGACAGAGACAGGGGTTTCTTTTTCAGATATAGGAGAATTAGCCAGTAAAATAAAAGATCTATTTTCCTCTAAAATAGACAGTGGAGATATAAGTGTTATAATAGAAAGTGAGGTAATCTATATTATAGGACTTGATATAAATGAATTCTATAAAGGAAATGGATCAGATCTAAGTGTTGATGTTGAGTACTCAAATGGGAATAAAG
>JAHENH010000071.1 GCA_018609935.1 Halobacteriales archaeon
GCGCCATAAATGATCTCTGCGAGATATCTACCAAAGGATTTTTTGTCGTCGTTCATAAGTTGTTTAATCATATATAAGAAAAATAGATTGAAGAAAATCAAAAACTCTACTCTTTGTTTGGTTAGAAATGGGTTATGATTTATTTTTTGTTGTATTTAATAAAGTTGGTAAATTCGATTGATTATTTTATTTATTCGTTATTGTATATTGTAGATTCTATACAATATTATCTGTTTTTTTATCATTTTTGTATTTTTTATTTGTTTTGTGTATATGTGTTTTTGTTCAAAGGTTTTATAAGTAAGTAAATAGTATTGTGTAGTAGTGACAATATTAAAAAATATAGGGATAGGTGTTGTAGTATTAATATTAGCGACAACAATATTTACTACACCAGCCTATACAGAAGACTCTATAAGATATAAAGGCCCTGACCTAATAACCTCCATAGAAGGATCCAATGTATTAGACCCAAGTGAACAAAAAAGGATAAAAATTGCAGTACAAAATAAAGGCAGCTATATAACAGGAGCTTACGGAGACTCCAACAGCTTTTCCAGTATAGATACAATATCGAACCCAGGGGCTGCAGTAGCAACGACAGCAAATTTCAAAAAAGGGAATGCACCAATTGAAATAAAATCTGGAACTAAAAAAATAGGATCAGTACAAAAAGGTAAATCATCATATACAACACTTACATTAGAGACAGAAAATAATGCAAAACCAGGAACTTATAAAATTCCAGTTGAATTTAATTACGAATATGTATATTTTGTAAGCAGCGAAGAAAATTCTTACTATAGAATAATTAGAAGTGAGGAAACAGAAAGAGAACACATAAAAATAAGAATCGATGAGGATTTCAATTTAGAAATACCAGAAATTAAAGGAACAAACCTACGAGTAGGCGAAGAAGGTCTTATTTCAGCAACAATAGAAAACGCAGGAACTGAAACAATCTATAACTCAAAAGTAAATATTTTACAAAAATCAACTCTAACAACACAGGATACACCAAAATCAATAGAAACCTTAGAACCAGGACACACTAAAACCTTAAAATTTAGGGTCTCTATAGATAAAAAAACAACTGAAGGACCCTTACCTATTAGCTTTCAAGTAAAATATGAAGATAAAAACGATAATATTAAAAAATCTGATATACAAACAGCTAAAGTAAACCTTAACCCCGAAAGAACCTTTGAGATATCAGGAACCTCAGAAGATCTATATGTAAACTCTAAGGGAGCGATACATATTAAAGTAAGAAATAACGGTGAAAATACAGTGAAAAATGCAAAACTTGTCATTAAGAAAAATAAACCTTTTTCACCAGTTTCCAATAAAGCATCTTTAGGTGATATACCACCAAACGATGTATCAACTGCAAGTTTTAAATTAGACGTAATAGATCAATTATTACCACAAAATTATTCAATTGACTTATATGTAGAATATGATAATAATTTTGGAGAAAAAGAAAAATCCGATATAAACTCTATTATAGTAAATGTTAAACCTGAAATGACATTTGATATACTAAATACACCAAAGATAGAAAGGGGTTCTACAGAAAAAATACAAATGGAAGTAAAAAATACAGCTGAAGGTGTCTATAGAGATGCAGTTATCAGGTTAAATGTAGACTCTCCATTTTCAACAGATGACGATACAGCATATATTGGAAATCTTACTCCAGACCAAACAAAAAATGTGTCATTTAAAGTTACAGCTGAAAATATAGCAACATTAAAAGAGTATCCTGTTGATATGGCGATAAAATATGATAATTCATTTGGTGATAAAGTTATAACAGATATAGAAAAAATATCTATAAAAGTAACTGAAAAAAGAGGGCTGATAGAAAGATTCGTTGAAAACCTGTTTGGAATATTTAGTATATAGGTAAAAAGATGAGTAGTTTAGATCTAAACAAAATCATTAAAGATGGATTGAGTAATGTCGGAAAATTTTCAGCAGAAAACCCTCAATTAATTATAATAATAACTACTGTATTAGTGATAGTTTCTATATTCTCTGCGATTTCATTTATACAGATGCAAATGGGGATGAATCTTTACATAAACGAAGATTCTCAGACTTGGAAAGACTGGTCTGATCTTAAAGATGAACATAATGAAGGTAATAATATATTTGTAATTATTGAATCAGATAATCTATATAGCCCAGAAACTATTAAGACGATAGACGATCTTGATAATAGATATAGCTCTATTGACAATGTTGATCAAGTAACTAGTATTTCGGATATAATTAAGACAGAAAATGGAGAAATACCAAAGAGTGAATACGAATTTAAAAAAGCAATAGAAAACGCTAAAAGCTCTGATAGAGGTAAGATTGTAAAAAATTTAATCCCTAGAAATGATTTAACTTTAATTTTAGCATCTTATGGAGATGTAGAAATGATGGAAAGAGAGGGTTTACTACCAAAAACAGGCTCTGAAATTATCTATTCAAAATTCAAATCTGAAACAGATTTTGTAGAATTTCCTTTAGGGACTACTGCAACTATAACGGGACAACCAGTCTTTGAAAATTCTGCTTTCGGTTTAATGTTACCTGAAATGATTATGTTATTTTCAGGAGCCTTCACCCTAATTCTCTTAGTAATGTATTTAATGATGAGGCATAGAATCCATAGAGAATGGAAGGTTTTACTTCCTCTTATAACTACATTAACAGCTCTATTATTTATGATGGGGATTATGGGGATTTTAGATTATGATTTCAACGCAATAATGCTAGGTGTTATGCCAATAGCACTTGGCTTAGGCATAGATTATGGTCTTCAAATATATACAAGATATATAGAGGAAAGAGAAAACGGAAAAAACCCAATAGAATCAGCTAGTATATCCACAAAAACTACTGGAAGAGCACTTCTAGTAGCAATGGGGACTACCGTCATAGGTTTAGGCTCCCTTCTTATATCGAGTGTTCCACCTGTAAGACAGTTTGGAGTCACAAGTGCTTCAAGTGTTTTAGCTTCAATGATACTTTCAATAACACTACTTCCAGCTTTACTTGTTAGATTTGACAATATAAACTACATAAATGAAAAAAAAGATAAAAACTCTAGAAAGAATCCAGGAAATAATAGAAATTCTTTAGAATCCGTTTTCTATAATTTTATAAATCTATCAACTAATAGATCAAAAATAATACTTGGTCTTGTCCTTTTAGTTGTTGCAGGGGGCGTGTTTGCTTATCCTCAGGTAGAAACTAAACAGGAAATGATGGACTTTTGGCCTCAAGATCTAGAAGCAAAAAACAATCTTGAATTTCTAGAAGAAAATGTTGAAAGCCCAAAAGTATTTTATGTAATAGCAAAATCAGATAACATATATACTCCGGAAAGTTTTCGGGATATATCTGAATATCAGAGAATAATGTTAGAAAACCCTAATGTGAACTCTGTAATAAGCCCGGTATCTAAAGTAAAAATGGTGAATGGAAAAATACCTAAAAACCAGTATAGACTAAATAAAGCATTGTCCAATTTAATTAATAAAGATACATTAGAAGTCCAAGATAAATCTATAAATCCTACTCAAATAAAAATGAATTTTTATGTTGATGATATAGAAGGAAAAGAGTCTCGAGTCCTTATAGATGAATTCAAATCCAATGCAAATATGGTGATTCCTGGAAAGCAAGTGAAAGTTACAGGTAAACAAGTATTAAATAGAAATGTAATAGAAAATGTTACTTCGGGCTTAACACCGATGACAGTTTTAAGCTTTACACTGGGTCTAATATTTTTATCTTTAATATTTTGGTCAATAAGAGATAGCACAATACTTGTTGGTGGGGTAGCAACGAGTGCAACTTTGATGGTTGCTGGTTCAATGTATATATTAAAGATACCATGGAATCCATTAACGATAACAATGTCTTCAATAGCTCTTGGAATCGGTATAGATTATGGGGTACATGTATTTGAAAGATATAGGGAGGAAGTTAATAAGGGAAAAGATATATCTGAGGCATTATCTATTTCTGTTTCTAAATTATCCAGACCTATTTTAGCATCAAGTCTAACAACTATAACTGGATTTGGTATACTTATATTTTCTCGATTTCCTGTATTATCAAACTTCGGATGGACTACAGTATTAACAATATTTTTCTCACTAGTTTCTGCTTTTCTTATACTTCCCATTCTCTTATTTATCTTCGATAATAAGAATTTATAAAGTTAGATTATACTTTAAATTATATCTACAATTAGTTTGAATACTATTTCTGATATCTAAATTTGTATTTGTATAATTATTTTAGGGCTAAATTATCTTATATGTCTTTTTTCCCTCCTTCAAGATAGTGTTTTATTTTATCTGTAGTAGAATGTGATTCTTTTATGAAGAAAACAACTCTTTTATCTTCTATATTCTTATCTTCTATTATCTTTATAGATAATCCTTGGTCTCTTAGATGTTCTAAAAGGTTAGATACAGATTTTGGTTTTCCACGTATAATATGATGTTCTCCAACTGTTTTTTCATGACTAACTTGTCTTATTGAATTTATAAAAGGTAATAGGATCGATTCTCCAAGTTCATGTGCACGTTTTTGGGTTTGTTTATAATTTTCGTCCCATTCAACTGATTGAAAGGCTTCCCGAATAATTCTAGAAAATACAAAATCTTGTCCATAATCAAATGGTATTGAAAATGCATGTGATAAATCATCTTGGTGAGTATTTTTAGTGGTGTATTTTAATTGTTTTTTACCATCTATAGATTTCATAACTATACCTTCCCTATTTTGTTTATTTAATCTATCAATTATCTTTGGAGCTTTCTCAACGGCATTTTCCAGTTTATATTCACCAAAAAATCTAACTTGTTTAATGTCAAACTTTTCACATATTTTTTTCCTTTTATCTATATTCATTGATTTTCCCGAGCTGTTTTTCCTAATATCAAATATCTGTATATCTATTGAATCCACTTCAGGATATGAATGAGATGTATATGGATTTTCTGGACCTATAATTTCACCACAAAGCATATAATCAGAATATTCGGAAAAAAACGAATCTAGATCCATTTTTTCTTTTACTAAAGAAGTTGAAAAAGGACATATATAACCACTACGAGTAAATGCAAATATCTCTCCATCAATTAAAGCGATTCTTAGATTATAACCGTTCATTTTTTCTTCAATCGCTATTTTATCATCAAAATACGATTTTAATCCTTTTTTTAATACAAATACTCTTGGAGTTTTAGGATATCCTCTTATAACTCTACCATCTACTAATACTGTTCCTTTTTCAATTCCTTTCCTAATATCAGGAAGAGTAAAATATTTTCTACCTTTATACTTTCTTTTTTCGAAATTATCAAAGAGATCATTAAATTCATCAGATGACAAACCAAGTTGCTTTCCATAATCCATGAATAATAATATGTAAAGAATAATAAAAAACAATAATATACAATCTATATATTATATATTTATAGACATTTACAATAAATTTCTAAACTCTATGAAAAATATTAATAATATATCAAAGATTTATTTTTGACTTTTAATATTGGCTATTTTATATGTGGAAGATAATATTTAAATTAATGGTAGAGGAAAATCTTTTGAGGCAGAGATTTGTTTTGGATACATCAGTATTTATAACTGATGAAATAAGACGAGGGGACGAACAGTTAGCTGATACATTATCTAGACTTTTGGATTTGATTTCAAAAGCTAGACTTAGCTTAAATATTTCCTGTCATATGCCACCTTCTGTATATAGAGAACTAAAAACTATATTAGGTGATAGAGAGGTACCAGATGAAATATACTCAAACATTAATACTTGGATTATAAAAAAGAACCCAAAAAAATATGAAATCTCAGTGCCAGCTGAAATAATTTATAAATTTATTGATGAAATGAGTGAAAGGATAAATAGAGGACTCAGGATATCCGAAGATGCAGTAAGAGAAGCTGAAAAGAAAGAAGGAGAAACAATCGAAGACCACGAATATAAAACAGAAATAGATAATATAATATCTAAACTTAGAGGAAAATATAGAAAAACACTCCGTCAAGGAGTTTTAGATTCTAAGGAAGACTTTGATCTACTAATTTTAGCAAAAGAACTAGATGCATGTATCGTAACAGAGGATCAAGGCATCATAGGATGGGCAGATGATTTTGGATTAAGATATTTAAAAGGAAGAGAATTCCCAAACCTAATAGAAAAATACCTAGAAAAAATAGAAAAAAATGATTATTAGATAGTAAATAGATACATAATAAAATTAATTAGGTTAAGACTTAATAAGATTTACAAGAGACAAAAATAAGGGCTCTAACATAATCCAATCTTATATACACAATATATTTAGTAGAAATACTAGTCTAACTGGGATAGTAGACCTGGAACCTTAACAGATTTGTGTGATAATAATCTATTAACAAATTTGGTCTTTTGACTGTTAGATAGTTTTTTATATCTAATTTCTTTTTAATTTGACCTTATTTAGCTCCCTCTCGTTTGTTGTCTTCTATCTAGACTTCTTCCTCATAGTTTGATATTAATGTATCTACCAAAAAAGGCCAAGGCCTGTTCCGTCGGAGTTTTCTTTTTTTCTCCGGGTTCGAATATTTTGTTTTTTATTTCGTCTGTAATATCTGGACCATTATCAGCGATAGAAATAATAACGTTTTCTTTGTTTAGATTTGTTGAGATAATTATTTTTGGTTTTTCTTTATCGTAATGTTGTATCCCATTTTGTACTATATTTTCAAATAGAGAGCTAAATAGTTTATCTGCTTTTACTTCTATATCTGGTATTTTTCCTTTTACTTGAATTTTTGTACTTGGATAGCTTTCTTTACAGTTATTTATACAGCTTTTTAGTATATCATCTAGGTTTGCTGATTGTATTTCGTCCTTTCCTATTGATTTAACTATATCTCTTCCAAGTATTGTTAGTTCATACATGTGATCGGTTTTATTTAATATTTTTTCTATATCTTCGTTTTCTCTATATTTTTCTTTTAGGTTTTTAGTACATAACTTTACTATATTTAAATTGTTTCTTATATCATGTCTAAAAAGTTGATTAATAAGCTGTAATTTATTGTTCTGTTTTTTCAGTTTTTCGTTAGGCTTTTTTTCTTTTATGTTTTATTTCTTTTTGGTTATCCATAACTTCTTATTTTTTATGATATAAAGGTTTTATATTAACTCACTACTTTATATACTTAAACTTTAAAGAATTTATTAAGAAATATTTGTTTTTATATAATATTTTAACTTTATAGGTACTATACAAATAAAGATAGATAATATAATTAAAAGAAGATAATTTATTTATGATATATGGCTAAAATTGAACCATTCGAAAAATATACAGAGAGATATGAGGACTGGTTTAAGAAATATAACTATGTATATAAATCTGAACTTAAAGCCATAAAAAAGCTAATACCTGAATTCTCATGTGGTATAGAAATAGGAGTTGGAACAGCTAGATTTTCTAGACCATTGGGTATACAAATTGGTATAGATCCATCTGAAGAAATGCTTACATACGCTAAAAGAAGACAAATTAATGTAGTGAAAGCAATTGGAGAAAATATACCATTTAAAGATAATTCCTTTGACATAGTATTAATAGTAACTACTATCTGTTTCGTAGATGACATAGATAAAACATTAAAAGAATCAAATAGAATACTTAATGATAAAAAAAGCATTATTATTGGATATATAGATAAAAATAGTTCTATAGGTAAAATATATCAAGAAAAACAACAAAATAATCCTTTTTATAAAGATGCTGTTTTTGTTTCAACAGAAGAAATTTTAGAAAAACTTAAAATAGCTGGATTTAATGAATTTAAAATTGTTCAAACTATATATAAC
>JAHENH010000072.1 GCA_018609935.1 Halobacteriales archaeon
AGGTTCCCGCCTTCAAATATTTGACCTTCTTCTGCCCACCATATCTTAAAAAGTTCAGGGTGATGTGCTAGTGCTCCTGTGAATGTAAACCCCCATTCTGCTTCACTATCATATTTTTCTGGAACTTGGTCGTCTTCAAGAGCCCCCAATATTTTTTCTGCTCTTTTCATATTTGCTTTTGCTGCCTCTGGTGCCTCTTTTAATATTTCCTGTACTTCTTCCGAGCCTACTGGATCCACTCGTGGTTCAGATTGTACTGGATTGTCAATACTCATATTTTATAAAAAACTTTTTATAGGGAAACCAGTTTTGTTACCGGCAAAAACCACCTCTAAAGATACGTATGTTTAAATGAATATTAAATAAATTACCTATAAACTATAGACCTCATCTTTTTATCACCAAAGATAGAGATATAAAGGAAGATAGAGATATAAAAAATATTATTATAATATTATAAGACTGTGGAATCAGATATATCTCTGATATAATTGTCTCTGATATATTTATTTTTATTTTATTTTTATACTTCTTAGTTGTTTTTGTTAATTTCTATTATTGAAACCTCATCAAAATAGGCTTTATACCGACCACTACTTAAACTAAAACTAGATATATTAGGATAAGGGGTTATGTTTTGTTTTTCTAGTTTTTTTCCATTTATTTTGTATCTATATGTTGCTGTGTCATTTCCTGTTTTTTCATATATTATTTGTATTGAGTTCCAAGAATCTATACGATAAGAGTCAAGATAGATGTTTTGTCCATATATTTTACCGTTTGGATAAAAATTTAGGATTTCTTGTCTATTTATAGATATCTTTAAGTTTATATCATATTTTTTTGGTATGAAAACATCCCTTGTAGGTTTACCAGCAATATATAAAACAAATTTTTGAGAATTATCGATGCCTGTTTCTTTTTTAAGAAGAGTTTCAACTGTATAGGAAGTTACTGGACCCATTTTTACCGCTTTTCCATCAATTGGAGAAAAAGAAGAAAAACCAATTTCTCTCTTATTATCTATAATTTCAACATTTGACCTGATTGACCAACCAGATAAAAAACTATCCTCAAAATCTTCATATAGATATTCCCCAACATTCTGGCTAGTTATATTAACATCCATGTTATATGAGATAGAATCATTTTTTTGGTATGAGAAAACTTCAATATAGTATATATCACTTCTTGGTACTATAAACCCAACTGATTTCTCACCATATAAGGAAGAACTTGATCCTATCTGTAATATATTAGAACTGTATAGCTGTATATCAAAGTTAGTTATAGAAAGATTCGAAGAGTCATTATTAGAAACAATAGATATATTCAAATAATCTCCACGATCTAAATAGATAGAATAAAAATCACTTTCATCTCCTATTAAACATAAATTATTATACTGTCCACTATTTATTTTGGCAGAATTATATACATTGTTATTAGGTTCAAAACAGTTATTTTTAATACTACAATTGTCCTGTGAAGAAACAGGATATACAAAAAATAAAAGAAATATAAATATAATAATATATTTCCTCATAGTTGATAAATAAATTTTAAAAGATATAAAATCTTTGTTAAACCAAGTATATCTTCGAGTATTAAAGTTAAAGGCCTAATATAACTTCTGACTCATGAGGTGCCGTGTTCCTTATTTGATTCACATTTTCTGGCTATAATAAAATAATGAAAAAAACCAAATTTTAAAGATTATACAAGAAAAATATAAAACTGATAAAACCCTTTTTTAGTAAAATATTTTTATGAATATAATATTTTTTATTCTCTTACTTTGTTTCTTTGTCCAGTTAATATATCTAGTTTTTTGTCTGTATCTGCTAAAATCTAGTAAAGCATAATAGAGGATATATACAAATAGTGGTAGCTCTAAAAGAGCGGAAATCCTAGGAATACTAAACTCTCCTGGAGTGAACTACTCCTGCCTACTTTGCTCCCTGCATTGCTCCTTGAGGACAGGGACTTAGCCTTGCAAAAGTAAATCCATCTAGATCCAAGGATGTTTCGCCAGTAAATGAGTTAGGGAAATGATTCATATGTATACCTGTTGAGGCTACAAAAAAGCTATAACTGCCAAGTTTAATCTATTTTGAAAGGTTAAAAGGCAAAGAAAATCTTTCATAGCCTCAAAAGCATTAGTTACCTCATCTAAAGCATATGCCATGATATTTAATTACCAATTTATAAACGAAAAAGTTAAATTTTTTAAAAAAGTCTTACAACATGATAGATTTTTTAAAATTATCCATATCTATTTTTCACTTATAGAATAATTTTTTACTAAATTATAAATAAAATCTTTCATTTAAAACAGTAATACACATGTCTTATCCATAGATATATTTCGAAAACAAAAAAATAATTGGATTAACAAAAAAATGTAACTCAAATCTAAAAATATAGCTAAAAGATGTAATTAATTATATATTTAAGGTTTTTCTATCAAAACTGAAAATCCATTTTTATCCTTAAAGTAATTTTAAAAATAGAAAATATCCCATAACCTTTTAATTCCTGTTTTTGTATATATAGGTGTTATTTCTTATGTCAGAAAAAAAAGAGAATGAAGACGGTTTTATACCAAGATTTGGTGGACTACCTAAAGATAATGTAGTGCCTGCACCACAGATTGTGAAGTTTTGCAGAACTTTAACAATTGGATATAAAGTAGATCCAGAAACACTAAAACAGGCACTTCCTCCTGGACTCGAACCTCATCCAAACAATGCAATCCAGATGAATATGTATAGGGTAAATGATGGCACAATGACATCACACCTTGACAGTTATAGTCTTACATATATGACAATAGAAATCGAAGGGCATAATTCAGTATTTATAAATCGTAGTGAAGATCAAAAATTCGAGGTTCCTGGGAGATACTGGGTAGGATATTGGAACAGCTCAAATAAAATGAGAACATTTCTAAGAGAAGCAATAGGAGTTCCATGCCAGCCTGGACAGACCACTTGGAGTTGGGATGGAGATCAACTTACAGCTAGCTTATCTATAGATGGAAAAGAAATGGTTGAAGCAACAGCTAATGCACCAAACCCAGATGGGGAAAACTATGAAAAACTAGCAAGGATAACAGGACATTACAACTATCATACAAGAAAACTTCATCCAGGACCTAATAACGACCTTGAAAAAGATGAATTGATACAGCTACCTATTCCAGTTGTATTCGAACAATATGAAAGTGAAATGGAAGAACTTAACTATAAATTCCCAGAAAACCATAGAGCACATAAATTCGGACCAATAGATCCTGTTGAGATACATGACGTACAGTTTGGAGAAACCACATTTTGCTATCCACAGGGAAGAAAAATGAAAAACTACCTAGAAAAACCATAAATCAGAGATAATTTATAAAAAAATAATTCTTTTATAGATATCTTAATATCTTAAATAAAATCACTTTATTATTTTATATAAGTTACAAATATCTAGATTCATTTTTATACTAAATTTTAATTATATAGTTATATACATTTTATAAAGGTTTTAGTTAGATTTCTTTTAATTCTACTTTAATTTCATCATCTATTTTTGCTTTTCCATAATAACCTTCTAAAACTGGTCCTGGGTTTACTAACAAAGTTTCCCCTATTTTATCTTTACCCCTGGCTTCATGGATATGTCCGGTTAAGAATAAATTAAAATCTTTTTTTTCTAATAGTTCCCTTACTTCCTTACTACCTACGTTTTGTCCATCTTGTGTTAAATCCAATTTAGTATTTTTAGGAGGTTGGTGTACAACTGCAACCTTTTTATCTGAACTCATATCTCTGTATAGCTCTGAAATTTTATTACTGATCTGTTGTCCTGTAGGTTCGAAATATGTTCCAAAAGGAGTTTTACCACCACCAAAACCTACAGCGTCAAAATCTTTAAATGAAACTTTTTTCTTATGCAGATTTCTATTATACTCTTCTAGGTCTTCTACACAGTTATCTTCTGGATCCATATTTCCGGGTATAGCTTTTCCCTTGTTATCTCCAAATACATCTAGTACATCTTCTAAATTTTTATTATAGTTATTATATCTGCTAGCGTCACTTAAGTCACCAGCACACAAAAAAACATCAAATTCTTCCTTTGCAATGATTTCTTTCAAATTTTCAATACTACCATGGATATCTGTTATAAGCAATATCTCCATGTATATATATAATTAGGTTTGATATAAAACATTAAATCTAAAAAATTATCCACACAAAAGATCTTATTTTTTTAATCAAGATAAAATTATTATATCCGTTATATCTCTGTAAATAAATAGAAGTCTTATTTGATTACATTAAAAATCTATATTTATATAAAAATTTTAGGAGGTACTTGTCAGATTTTTTGACATATTAAGCCGACCCTGTATAAAGCGTTGAGTTTTCCTTATACTCTGTATATTTAGGATTAAAGATATATTATATATAAGTTTTTTATTATTATAGATCTTTTAGTGATTTTGTTTTTATTTTTTCTTTAAAAATATTTTATATATTCCATCACCGCTTTTCCATATTTTTGCATCTGCTATATGTTCTACTGCTTTAGGAACATTTTCTGTGCTAGGAACATGGTCAGTCTCCTGTACAAGTAATTCACCAGTTTTTAAATCTTTTAATGCTTTCTTTGCTTCTAATTGAGGATATGGACACATCTCTCCTTTCATATTCTGAATTATTTTAGCTTTTTCTGTTAATTCTTCTGCTGTCTCATCATCTACTTCACTTGCCATCTCAACAAAATCTTTTAATTTTGGGTCATCCATGTTTAGATTAAATTGTTAGATTTATATTTCACATCCCACATCTCTATATAGCCAATGAGTCATTATATATACTCCGGATATTATTCCTATAGTAGCTATAAATGAATGTATGGATAGTTCTGCAATACCTGAATATATATTTCCTATATTACATCCAGGTGCTAAACGTGATCCTATCCCCATCATAAAACCTCCTATTACAGCATTTGGTAATCTCTTCTTTTTTGGTATCCTTAATCTAAAGTCACCACTAAAAGTTGCTGCAAGGAAGGATCCAATGATAACAAATGTGATCATAATCATATCTACTGTAACCCGGATTCCTTCTCCTAAAAATAAAATGGATCCCCAATATTCATAGTTTGCTGAATTTATTCCAACAATGTTTAATAGATATCCGGCCCATCTTGCTTCTGGTCCAGTTATACCTACAATAGATACTTGGCTAAACCAAATTATTGCAAGAACTGTAATACCTAAAGCCGCTGTTCTTGGATCCCATGGTTTTTTCAGAGATTTAACTGAATCATTAATATTTGTAAATCCTAATATATACTGTTTGATACCATTATAGAAAGATGTAAGTCCGATAATTGTTGAAGTTGGTATGTTAAGTTGTGCAGTTAGATCTTTTTCAGTATCTGTAGAAACTTTTGATGGAGTTTTTCCTTTTTTGTTTTTTAGTTTTTTTCTACCTATAATTGTAGAATAGATTAATACAGTTATTATGCCTATTATTATTGCAAGAAACGAAGCTGGAAGTAGTGAGTTTTTAAATAGTGTTGTACCTTCACCAAAAGTTAGGGGTGCAAAATAAGTTGACTTTAATGTAGGAAATAATATTGTGAAAACAATATATCCTACACCCATAAATAAGAGAGTTATCCAGAATTGTAAATATCCTTCTCCAGCTCTATATAATGTCCCTGTAGCACATCCCCCCGCATATGTCATACCAACCCCAAATATAAATCCACCTAAAAGTCCTGTAATTCCCCAGGAAGGAGTCCAAAATCCTTGATAATATCCTATATCATAAAGTATTCCCCAAAATATCATCGTAAGAACAATAGCTGTAAGTACTCCTTTCGTTACTCTACTATCTTTGAAAGCGAAGAAATCCCTGAAAGCGTGTACAAAACAAAATCTTCCCTTTTGTAAAAAGATACCTAATCCTATACCAATAAAAGCTGCAGCTACTATATTTAAAGCCATTCTTTAAACTATTAGACAAATTAATTAATTATTATCAACTCTTTGATTTTTGAGTCTATTTATTATACTATAATCATATTATTTTTATGTGGGTACCAGTATTTTTTTCCTACTTTTTTCTTATAAGCCTTGTTGAAGAGATTAAATACTTCTTTTATAGACTTCATATAAGTTTATATATCTTAAATAAGTAATAAAATATTGATATAGGCAAATTTTGCCTGAAAATCTTAAAAAATTAAAGAAAAATCTAAATATAAAGGGAATAAGTTAATAAAACATATTAATAAAAAATCTATTAAATTTAAACATAAATACAATTTTAGTGTATATCATTATAAAGCTTTAAAAAATATCCTAGATCTAAAACGACATTCACCCTTACGTAAATACCTTTTTATATAATAATGTAAAAATCTGTAAAAAGGTATTATAGAGAAAAATAAAACAAAGTTTATAATCAGCTATAAATTTATGTTTTATTATTCTTTTTGGGTTTTGTTATGTATTTTTTATTTCAAATTTTGCCCCATCATATTTACTTTCTTTTATGGATATATCCCAGTTATGTCCACGTATTATTTGGTCTACTAATGCAAGCCCTAGTCCAGATCCATTTTCGTCTGAATATCCTAGATCAAATACTTTTTCCCGTTTATCTTTTGGAATGCCAGGTCCATTATCTGATATATAAAATCCATTTTCTATTTTTCCAAGTTCTATAGTGGTTGCTCCATTTTCCACTGCATTTTTAAATAAATTCTCAAATAAATGCATAAGCATATTGTTATCACCATCTAAAACAATATTATCTTTAACATCTAGTTCAGCATCATCGATTAAGAGGTTGTTCCAAGATTTTTTAGCTATAACATCTATATCTATATCTGTTGTTTTTTCTATATCTTGACCTGTCCTTGTATATATTAAAATCCGATCTATCATGTTTGTCATTCTTTGTAGCGATCTATCTATTTTTGTTTTGATTTCTTGATTTTTTGTCTCTAAAAGTTCAAGGTTTACCTGTGCAATATTAAGCGGATTTCTTAGTTCATGTGAGATAAAACTTGCAAAATCACCAAGATACTTATTCTTTCTCTCTAATTCCCTTTCCTTTTCTTTTCTTTTTGTTATATCCCGACCTATACCAAGTATACCATTTATATCCGGATTATCTGATTCATTCCTCCCGCGAACTTCTATACATTCCCATCCACCATCTTTTTTCTTTGCACGATATTCTACATTACCAATATATTCTGGATCCCTAACTACCTTAAAAAACTCTTTTTTTAGTTCTGGTAGATCTTCAGGATGAACATAATCAAAGCCACTGTCCCCAATCATTTCTTTTTGTGTATAGCCTATGATACGTTTGACACTTGGACTTATATATTTAAATCGAGCTTTTTTGTCTAAGACAAATACGAGATCGGTAGTATACTCGATCAAACTACCAAGTTCAATACTATCAGGTCTAAAATATTCCATCCAATAATAGATATATATAAATACAAATATTTAGTAGTTAGGACCAACATTATTTTCAAAAAAATAAATAATAAAAAATAAACCCATATCCTAACAGACAAAAACAACCAAAAAATACACCAAAATGAATATATTCTAAACAAAAAACCACACTAAAAACATAAATCAAGACTTAAGACAAATAATTATTCTTCTTTTATTTTATAAAAATAAATTTGGTTTTTCAACAACCAAAAAAAAACAGTACACACTATACCCAAAATACATTTCTTTATTGTTGTCTATTGAATATGAGTAATTATAGACCAAAAATGAAATATAGACTATTTAAATAAAAACTTCCTTTATTTATTTTTTATATTCCTTCTACAAATGGATTATCTTCATTTCTTATCTTCTTTAGATGTTTATCACATATTATTGGGCCTTTTTTATCATGTATATATAGTTTTGTATCTGGAACATATCTGCCAGAACTCTGTTCTGTTATATATTCTGCTAGTCCATATACTGCTTTTCTATCACAATAATTACAGCTATTTTCTTTTGGACTATTTTTCGTTTTAAGTTCCTGTTTCATACAGCTCTCACATATATATCCCATAGGGGTAGGTTCTATATCTTGTGGATCCATACGTATAAAAAATTTATCTGCAGGCATATCACCACAAACCAAACAAGGCATTAACAAAAAACTAAACCTACTAGCTATAAAAACACTATCCATAAATCGTCAGACAAAAAATCTAAAAAACAAAATTTAAAAAAGTGATTAGTACAATATTATAATCCCCAAAAATACTAATATATTAAAAACCTATAAAAAATCTATAGAACCCTAAAAGATGAAAAAAATATATGAATGTGGGGCTATTTTTAAGTATATATTTTTAAAATTTTTTATATTACATGAATATTAGATATTATCGTAATAATCCAAAAGTTAAAATTCTAAATATACATAAATTTTAGTTTTTATTTAAAATATAGTGTAAAATTTTAATATAAATATAAAAGTTATATTTTAAATTTTTAGACGTTTAGAGGTTTTAAAATTTAAAAAAAAATATAGTTCTATCTAATTTATTTAAAAAAGAGATATACGTTTTTCTGCCTCCCCTGTAAAGATACCATTTAAATCTGAATCTAAACTATTATATATTTCCTGAACACTTTCTATATAGGGACTTTCTAAAAAAAATGAATTGGACAAATCCATAAATTACATTACATAATAATAATGGTTAATACCTAATATTTATTAGGTAAATACTCTTTGAACAATTAAAATTATTTACATAAATCATCAAAACACTTCTATTCTTAGAATATACGATTATCTTTATTATTATAAAAATTTGTTTTTAATGTATTTATTATAAAAATTTCTAAATGTCTTCAATTATAATAATGAAAACATAGGTATTTATTTTATAAACCGTTATATTCGATAAAAAATAAAACTTAGAAAAATAATATAAATATATATAAATCTATAGGTAATTAAGATGTAATTATTGTTTTTAAGAGAAATGTTTAGAAAAACGATATATTTTAAATATGGATTGGTTTATAGACTATAATTGTGGATAGAAAATATATTTTATCGATTGCTGTTTTATTTCTTAATTTTTTGTTTTTTAATTTTTTTCTGGAAATATCCAGCTTACATGTAGGAAGCCAGAATTTTTACATGTAATACGTCCATCTATGTATAGACAGGATAATCTTTTTGCATCCTTTATAGCCATTAATTGTAGTAGTTTTAGTTATTGAGAGAGGGTGGGGGGTATATAGAAAAAAGAAAAGAGAAGATTAATCTATTGCAAAAAAACAGTCCTAATTACTAAATAAAATATATAAGGTTACAAAATATAGACCCCACATCCATCCTAGTTTTCCTTCAGAAGTATAATATAAATAAATTAGAAGTAATGCTACTGTTACAGTATCCATTGATAAATCCCATAAAACTAAAGTCCGTGGTAACCAACAAGAAAATAATAGACTGCAAAAATCAATTGCTAAAAGTGGACTGGTCATATTACTCCCTATTAAGGTACCAAGAAAAATTCCTTCTGCTTTTTTAAAAAAAATCACTAATAGCTCTAAAAAGTTCCCGCAATGCAGGCATACCCCTCCATAGTTGTAACCCTATTAGTGAACCCTCCAAACTCGTTCTACGAACTATTATTTCAGATGCATAAATATATTACAAAGTCTACTATTAGAGTCCACCTAAAAAAATAATATATATTAAAACATGATATTGTAGATATTAACCATTGATTCTTGGAGTATAATTTTTTAATATTTTTTATCCCAGTTACTTATTTGGGTTCTTATTAATTTATGTATTTTAATTTAGATTATCTAGTTACCAGTTTATTTATTTTTATGATGGTGTTTCATACATTGGTGATTCTGATTGTATAACCCTTGAAAGGGAGTTAAATTCTGTGGCTAGTAACACAAGTAGATCATCTATTGTTATTATTCCAGCTATATCTCCGTTTTCTTCTATTATTGGTACTCTTCTAACTTGTTCATCAGCTGTTTTTCTGATAACTTCAAAAACTCCCTCATCTTTTCTTACAGTAAATGGTTTCTCAGTCATTATTTTTTTTATCGGGATTTCACTAGGAGTTTTATTTCTTCTATTTATCTCAATAGCTATATCTCTGTCTGTTACAATACCTTCTAGCTTATTGTTTTTGGTTATAATTACACTACCTATTCTTTCCTCATCCATTTTTTCAATGACATCTTTGGCTGTAGATTCTACATCCATAGTCACAACTTTTTTCCTAGCAATATCTATAATAGCCATAACACTCTAACATGGGATCAGATAATTAAAAGTTTTACTATACTAAAAAATATTTTTACAAAATAAAATAATAATAAAAATATTTTAGCCTCTATAAATAATTATATATAAATATAATTATTTTTTAAATTTAGTATTTATTATATTGATATAATTTTAATCAAAAATCAAAACAATCTAAAATTTATTTTAGAGAAAATGTATCCTATTACACTCCAAAAATATATCCTGTCAATTTAACAACAAAATAAGTTTAAATTAAGAAAAATAAATAATTCTATGTCCAACCAAGATAAGGCTATATTCGAAAAGTTAAGGGATGTTAAAGCAGAATCTCCAGTATTAATTGAAGGACTTCCAGGACTTGGGCTTGTAGCTTCAATAGCTACAACCCATATTAAAAATAAGTTAGATTTAAACCAATATGGAAACATACGTTGTGGATCCCTACCCCCAGTCGCCTCATTTAATAATGGTAAAATAAGAGAAACAATTCGAGTATATTCAGGTACAGATCCAGATATAATGACATTACAAGGGGACATACCAATCACATCATCAAGTATCAAACCACTAAGTAACTGCATCCTAAATGATCTATCCAAAGAGTTTTCACAGGCAGTTTTTTTAACCGGTACACCAGCAGAATCTAAAGAAGAAATAGGAGATATATTCTGGGTTGTAACAGATGATAAAATGGAAGATAAATTATCAGAAAAAAATTTTGAACTAGTTGAAGGAACAGGTAATGTTGGAGGAATTACCGGTTCATTACTACTAAAATGCTACAGAAACAATATATCATCTTGTTGTATGGTTGTTAAAGTAAATCCATTTATGCCAGATCTAAAAGCTGCCATTAGTGCTATAGAAAATGGCTTAGAACCTCTTCTTGAATTTGATATAGATACAAGCGAACTAGAGGAAAGATCAGAAGAAATCAAAAATAAAAAACAACAAATAGCAAAACAACTTAAACAACAAGATAAAAAATCAATGGATACTGTATCTAACAGTATGTATCTATAAATTAAATAAGGTTAATAAAAAAATTTTATTCTGTGACAGATAACACTATACATATAAACATAAAATACAACAATAATTTATTCTATAACAGATAATATTTAAACTACAAAAGAATAACAAAAAAGGTTAAAAATAAGATATTTCTATTGACAGGTTCATAACAACAATATCATAAGGTAACATTGAGATAATACCATGTCTTAACACTAGACTAGATTTTATAATGGAAATAGGGCAGAATATCAAACGCTTCCAATATTTAAAGATTTATAACACAACGAAAATCATCCTCCTATTTTTAAGGAATGTCAGCCTAGTTTATCTTGTTTTCTATTTGATATAATTATATATGTTATTGCTATAATAACTATAATAATACCTGTTAGAATACCAGCATTAGGGAGCATTTGGGATGTTTGAGGATTTTCCATCTTTTGTCTTGCTTGTCTTGCTAGGTCTAATGAATTTTCTATGTTGCCATTATTGAAAGATGATACTGAGTTATTATATAGGGTTACAGCCTCAGTTGAAACTGAATTGTTATTTTCTATATTATTTTTTATAGTATCTAAAAGGTTTCTAGTAGTTCTACTTTGTTTGGTATAATAACATATTGTGAGATTGACCATTTTATTTTTTGTATCTTGGTTTTTTTG
>JAHENH010000073.1 GCA_018609935.1 Halobacteriales archaeon
CTTTATCAATTCATTGGAAAATGAATTAAGACTATAAGACTCTACAAGCTCATCATTTTCTATGGATAATATCTTTACACAGTTCTGTATATAAGCATGATCTCCACCACTTGTCTTCACTACATTCTTATTGTTCTTAAACTCATATTTATCCAGATAACTTAGATAAACAAGATCATCTTTGTTCACATATTTACCCTTTATCTTTATGGCTTTGTTCTTAGGTATTATCACAAGATCATACCCTGTAACATAACCTTTAGGAGCTCTCTTTAGATCTAATTTATTTCCATCTTCATCGAATATCATGATTCACTTTCTTTAATTCCTGAATGTTCTCTATATAAAACATCTAAGTCTTCTCTTAATATCTCAGCGTTCTCTCTTACTAATTGCATATCCAATATACCATCACAATTTAATTCCTGATGCATGTTAAGGAAAGTGTTATAAATTCTGAATATGAGATCATCCTTATCATTAGTGTATTCTACATCTTCCTCTTCTTTTATAAGACCTATTCCTTCTTCTGTCTTGTCTCTATAGAAAGATAATATATCCTTACTTTCATCCTTTTTGTCTTTATCTTCTTTCTTTTCTTCTTCCTTGATCTGTGAACCTTTTTCTGTAGGAGCCAGATCTTCTTTGAAATGATCGGTTCTAAGGATCAGATTCTCTGAACCATCTTTAGGATGAACGAATCTGGGTAGTCCTATTGAATCTACATTACTTATAGTATCGACTTTTCCATATATAACTTTCAAAGGACCTTTACCTTCTAAGGATTCTTCTGTGAAAGAAGATTTATCTATATAAGATATATGTGACATTCTATTCAATAAATCTATTGGATTTTCTGATCTACTCTCTACAGGGTCCTTACATAGATTTAACTCTATATATCCTCCATTCTTAAGATGGACTACCTCGAACCATGTATCTCTGAGCTCACAATATTCGAGTGAAACTAACATAACATCCAAATCATTATTATCCCCAAAGAATAAGACATTTTCTAATTTACTTACGATGAAAGCTCTAGAATTATCTTTGAATTCTAATAATTCATAAGAATATTTATTTTTACTTACTTCCTGTCTTGATTTACAGGATTCAAGATATTTTTCTATATTATTTATCCCGAATATAGAGGATATTCCTGAATTCACCAAGCTACCCCAAGAAGCTTCTATAAAATTATCTTTCTCGAATTCAAGGACTTTTTTCCATTTATCCTTATACATATTTAATCTATGATCATTAATGTTATCATTAATATCTTTATGAGATTCATATCCACTATTATGGTTACCATATCCACTTCCATAGTGACTTCCATATCTTCTTCCATAATGAGTTGTTGGGGTTTTTTTCTTCTTTTTTATAGGATCTTTCTTTATCTTCTTACTTCTATTATTTATTACTTTACCATCTTTTATACAGTAAAGATAGTCAGTTTTAAATTCCTTTATATTCTTACATCCTATAACTTCCAAAGAATCTTTTATGGAAGAAATATACATTCCTCCATTTATTTCTCCTCTATAAAGAGGTCTTTCATCATTTCTTCTGAAGGCATACATCTCATCAGTTTCTTTATCAATATAGACCACAGATGCTTTTCCTTCTATTTTCTCTAAAACTGATGTACCTCTATCCTTTATTAGAGAGATCAATAAATGACTATCTGTAAAATAATCATCGAAATCTTCATCATATTCTTCGGCTAATTCCTCTGAATTTTTCAGAGTTCCATTATGAACTCCTACTATATTTTCTTCTTCATAAGGATGAGAGGACCTATTATCCACTTTACCTTTGGATCTATTTCTTAAATGACCCAAGAAGATGTTACCATCCTTTATTTCATTCTTTATTATTTCATCTGTATAAGAACAATTAGATTTTACCAGTTCATTATCTCCATTATTATTTCTTGAGTAGAACCCGCAAGAATCAAGTCCTCTTTTCTCATTCCATAACATTAAGAACTTTAACTTATCTTTATCGTATTTATCTACAGATGAGTATGCTACTATACCACACATATATTATTATTTTTAGTTATTAATAGGTTCATTATTGTATTCATTCCAGTCTCCTGACATTACTAATTCATCTTCATTGAATGTAGATTCATCATTACCTACATACATCTTAACCTTTTCTCCCTCTATAGTTATCCAATGGTCATGGTATCCTGCACCATGTTCCATATTATCTATAGAGAACAATTCCTTATCATCCACTTCTATTATATCTCCCTTTATACTTCTCTCACTGTCGTGAAATACTTTAGGGAATGGACCACAGGAATACATTCTGAATCCTTTTACTTCTATATTTTCTTTTATTAATTCTTCTCTTCCTCTTAAAATTCCATATACAAATAGTCTATTCATTTTCTTGTGCTTTTGAGATTTCTATTAATTCATTCATTATTTCTATTGATATTGGATCCTTTATCTTTTCAGGATGCCATTGTACCCCTATTATAGGTAATTCTTTATGACATATCATTTCTATTATATCATCATCACTCTTAGCTAGAGGTACTATATCTTTTCCCGGTTCATTTATAGCTTTGTGATGGATACTATTGACAGCTATCTCTTGGTTAATGAGTTCTAAGACATCATCTGTTACTGTTTCAGGATTAATATCATCAATAAATTTATCCTGACTTATTCTATGTACCAATGAGCATTTTTCTCTCTCATCTTTACTTTTATCATGATCCACTACATTCATTAGATTTCCTCCGAAATAATTATTAATTACTTGCATACCCCTACATATTGCGAATATGGGTATCTCTTTCTCTATGTATTTTTTCAACATTTTTACATCGAAGTAATCTAAATGAGTTTTAGCATCACTATTTAAATAAGAGGGATAAGAATTGTTCATCCCCATCAATGAATCTTTGCCTCCGGGGAGCATAAGAATATCTATATCCTCAGGCTCATCATCACTGTTAGGAGTTAGTATTTTCACATCTCCGAACATAGAGGCAAAGTCCATATATTTATAATTAACTCCCCATATCTTATCATATAAAGCTCCGGGGATTCCTATTCTCTTTCTTTGCATAAGGCAATTGAATTTATGAAGCCTGAAATGGCTTCTCTTGTTATACTACTTGATATTCCGGGGTAAGAATTTAGCTCATAGAGATAAAACTCTTTACCCTCGTCTTTTTTACCTAGATCTATCCCGAGTATCTTATCTTCATCGGTGATCTTACTTAGTATATTGTTTATACTGAATACTACAGGTTCCAGATCTTTATACAAAGGATGATTTTTCTTTAATATCATAGAATTTCCTCCTGTATGTAAGTTGGATCTGAATTCTCCTTTTTTGGCAGTTCTTATAATGATATTATGTATAGTGGAATTTATAGCTATAACCCTTATGTCACAGCATTTATCCCTTATGCTACTTACGTGAGGATCTATATATTGTCCTAAAGTATATATAGGCTCTTGTAACAGTTCTCCATCTTCTATCTGTCCTCTATTCATAAGATCCACTACATCCTCTGATCTTATCTTTCTGACACCTTTACCTATTCTTCCTTTATTAGGCTTTACTATCAATTCATCATGATCGAAGGATTGACCTCTTATATCACTGGATACAACTTGGAATTCAGGTACTTTAAGATATGGGGTCTCATTCTTTTCCCCTTCTATTAATTTATATGTCAATGCTTTATCATTACATATGCTTACTATATCGGGATCATTTATGATCCTATAAGGATAATTACTATAGAAAGGTTTATGCCTCCTGTTTATAACTATACTTCCATTTAGTAAAGAATATACATCTTCAAATTCAGGTATTAATTCTCCTTTATGATTATAGTCGAAACTTTCCACTAGATCTTTATCATCATAGTGATAACATTTCTCTATTTTATTATCATTTTCATTTAGACATACCATAAAACTTGAATGTCCTATAGCATCGAACATTTCTTTATATTCTTCTATATAGTTCGAGTAACTGTCTTCAAAATTCTCTTTATCGAATAAGAATATTATCTTCATATTTTTGTTTTAATATTTCAGGTATCTTTTCTTTATATTTTTCTATTGTTATATTACCGAATGAAGGTCCGGAACTGGTCTCTAATATCACGAATGGATTATTTCCTTGGTCATCCACTTGTGTACTGACCTTTACATCTATGGCTCCTATATCCAATCCTACGGACTCTAATGTTTTTACACAATGTTCCTCTATCTCATCCCAATTATTAGGTTTATTGAACTTAGGATTCGTCTCAAGGAACCACACGCAATTAGAATCATTTCTGAACCATCTATTGTCTTCCGGTCTATCTCTTTTTATCATTTTTCTACAGGTGTAGAAGCATCCATCCTTTGTAACATGGAGCCTGTATTCTCTTCCGTAGTTATGGAACTTCTCGAATATATAATCATTTATATTTATATCTTCATTATTCAAGAACTCTCTGAATTCTTCCCGAGAATCCAATTTACGCATACCTCTGGCTCTACTACTCTTTCTTTTCTTAGCTAGAATAGGATATTCCATATCTTGTTCTTCTGGTACTTGAGATGCGAACCAATCAGGAGTTCTCACTCCATATAGATCGAATTGCTGTTTCATTGTTTTCTTATCACCGGATCTCTTCACCGCTTCAACTGAATTACATTCCACTACACTTCTTCCTTTATTTATTTTGTGATTAGGTGTAACAGATCCTAATCTTACAGTGGATCTGAAATTCAATGTCGGTAATTCTTTACCTCTAGGTTTTAGTGGTTTGTGACTTGGGTGAGGTGATCTAACTCTAGGTCTGTGTCTCTTTGATCTTGTGTTCTGTGTCATTTTCTAGTATTTGTTTAGCTAATTCTGTATCATTTTCGTTTATACATTCTTTTATTGTCTGGTCTTGCACATTCTCTCCTTTGATAGCTTTGACCACTTGGTCATAGATAAAACCTATCTCATCAGGATCAGAGGTCCAGAAATTAGATAGAGTTCTATATTCTAATCCATATTCTTTATTTCTGAAACTTCCCGCTTTACCATATAACTCTCTTCTTCTGGTATCATAGTCAGTGAATAGTGAATAGAGACCTAAAAAATAATCTAATTTCTTTGCTATCTCTATATTCTCTTGTTCATCACCACTATGTCCTATATGAATATGTCCGCCAGCAGTTCTGAACTTATGGTCGGGATTTGGAGGATAGATGATCTCCTCTGACCAAGCATCTATTTCCTCATCACACCCCATATCTCTTCCCAATTCTGATTCCAGTTCCTCTTTATCGAATTCCTCGGAGGCTATTACACCTATATCCATATCTGATGGAATATAATCTCTTATGAGATCATAAGCTTCATTCATATTACTTACGAATTCTTCTTTGGACCTGGAAACAGGTACATTGAACTCTACTGCTAGATTATCTTTATGAATAAAGAACCCTTCTTTTAATTTCTTAGGTTCTTTCTTAGTGCCTTCTATAGCCCCTTCCGGAGAAATAGGAAGACCCATGTGATCATAGAGGAATACCTCTATATCAGCTCCTATTGTATTTAGCATAAAATATCTTTAATATCTGCCCTTTTACTTTTTTCACCATTATAATATTCTACTTTTCTTCTTGAAAGAGGTCCTGCTACTCTATAACTATCTATC
>JAHENH010000074.1 GCA_018609935.1 Halobacteriales archaeon
ACTAGAAGACATAGAAAAATACAGAGAGGAACTAGAAGCCAGACTTGGTAAAGGAAGAGAGATGATGAGGGTAGTTCTTAATAAAGCAAAAAGTGAACCTAAAAAGATAGCTCTAGCAGAAGGTGAAAACGAAAAAGTCGTCAGAGCTGCATATAGAATGCAGGAAGAAGAGTTCGCAGACCCAGTCTTGATTGGTAATAAAAAAGAAATAATTGGAGTAGCTGCGGATCTAGGACTTGAATTTGAACCTGAAGTTATAGATCCCGCTAATGCAGGAGAAGAATACACAGAAACTCTATACAAAAAAAGGCAAAGAAAGGGAGTAACAAAAAGTGAGGCGGAGGAACTTATAGAGGATCCAAACTATTTCGGAAGCGTAATTGTAGAGAAAGGAGAAGCAGACGCTCTCCTTACAGGACTAACACATCATTATCCATCAGCACTTAGACCTCCACTAGAAATAATAGGTACGGCAGAAAACAAAGAATACGCAGCAGGTGTCTATATGCTTGCATTCGAAGACAGAGTAATATTTATAGCTGATGCAACAGTAAACCTTGAACAGGATGAAAAAGTATTATCTGAAGTAGCTAGACACACAGCACAGCTTGCAAGAAGGTTCAACGTGGAACCAAGAGTAGCTTTCCTATCCTATTCAGACTTTGGAAGTGTAGAAAATAACGAAACACGAAAACCTAAAAAAGCCGCAAAAATGCTAAGAGAAGACCCAAATATTGACTTCCACGTAGACGGAGAAATGCAGGCAGATACAGCGGTAGTAGAAAAAATGCTTAAAGAGGAATACAGTTTCTGTGAACTAAGCGAACCAGCTAATGTTTTAGTATTCCCTAATCTAGACTCCGGAAATATATCTTATAAACTACTTCAAAGACTTGGAGGTGCAGAAGCAATAGGACCAATGCTTGTAGGTATGGCAAAACCGGTACATGTACTACAAAGAGGGGATGACGTTCAAGACATAGTAAATCTCGCAGCAGTCGCAGTAGTAGATGCACAAGACAGATAACACCAAGAAAAGAAAAAACCACATTTAGTTTTCCTAATTTTCTAAAATCTTTAAAATATAAAGATATCTTTAGTTGAAATATTCTTTTTCAGGGTTACTTATATGTTTTTCTATAAGACAGAACCTATCAGGATATAATTCAGATGTTTTTCTTATTAATTTTTTATCTATACGTATATACAGATCTAAACCCATTTTTTCACATATTTCTTCCATCCACTTAATATGGTTTAGTGAATAATCTAGCCATTCTTCTATATCATTTATACGTCTTAAAGAGTTAGCAAGTTCATTTTTACCTGACTTATCAGCTAGACTAGCCGTCATTTTAATGTTGTTACCTCTATGGTTTATTGTTTCATGGAAAACAGCTTCCGGTTCCACTTTTTTTATTTCTTCTAAAAGATCCTGTATATCTTTCTTAACCATGTTAGGATACGTTGGAGAGATACAGACATATCTTCTTATGTCTTTTCTACCTAATCTCTTTAAAGCTCTAATTCTACTTGAAGGTGGAGGGGCACCTGGTTCGATAGCTCTTACTAGACTATCATCTCTAGATGGAATTGAAAACCCAACTAATATTTGATCAGATTCTCCATATAAATCAATATCTCTAAGTGCTAACGGACTTCTTGTTAGGATCCTAACAGGTTTATCATGTTTTATAAGTTCAGCTATACATCCCCTAGATATCTGTGCTGTTCTCTTATCCTGGTATGGATCCGTTCCACTTGAAAGCAATACAGATCCTTCACCTGTATTAGATCTTTTCCATTTCTGTTTATTTTCTAGTTTTCTCGATAACCGTTCAGGTAGATCATCTCTATATAATATATAATTTCCCCAATCTTTCCCGCCTTTCTTACCAGTTTTATTTTGTATCATATCTCCACGAGCACTAATAGCGGGTGTATTGGGAACATAACAAAATCTACACCCATGCATACATCCAGTAGCTACATTTATAACATAGTCACAGAGACTTATACTTGATCCAGATAAAACAGATTTTGTTGGATCAGGAACATGTATTTTGTCAGATATACCAGATTTCTCTATATTTTTTACACAACTCCAACACAAAAGATTTCCAGCATTATCAGCACTAAATCTACCTTCAATCTCTGAACCACAACCTGAACACGAAAATCCTTTGTTCCAGAGATCTATTCTATCTGTAGGACTACCATGTTGTCTCTCCATACTCCTAAGCTCGGACAACCTAGGAGTTTTAGAAAACTCCTCTAAAATAGTATTTTTATCCTTTAATATAAACACCCCATTAGGTCCTGAATCCCTAAATATATACATTTTAGTTATCTCTAACTATCAACGCTATACAGATAAGTTAAATAATTTCCTAAACCTTAGGGAAATAAATTATGAATTAATATAGAAATAGGTTCCCTAGTCTATTCCAATATTTATTTTAGTTATTCTACAACTGAATTTGTAATTACTTGAGATACAGTTGCTTTACTTAATGTTGTCTCTATTGTGTCGGTAGTCACAATTTTTTCTATATCAGTAGAGAAAAGACGTAATACAGCATTTTCAGCAAATACAGGATGTATACATCCCACACTAACAGATGATGGACCTTGTTTTTTTAACATCTCTATAGCTTCAGTCATAGTTCCACCAGTAGAAATCATATCATCTACCACTATTACATCTTGGTCTTTTATTCCAAGATTCTTAGGTGTTATCTCAACTTTATCTCCGGAAATTCTTTCCTTTTCAAGAAAATCTGAATCCCCTCCTATAGATGAGGCAACGTTTTGTGCCAGATCAATAGCTCCTTTATCTGGAGATAAAACGATAGGAGAGTCAACATCAAAAAAAGGTGTAAGTACAGAAGAGGCATCTAGGTTTTGTGTAGAACAATCAAACCAATCAAGAACTGAGGATTCATGTATATTTATTGTTGTAACAGAATCTACTCCGTCTATAGCTGTTATAAGAGCTCTAGCAGAAATAGGCTGTCCAGGTTCAAATTTTTTATCTTGGCGAGAATATCCCATATATGGTATAACTAAGTCAACATGTGATGTCTCTGAACATATATCTATTAACTGTAATAGTTCTATCCAAGACCGTTCAGTTGTAGTAGACGCAACTATTATAGATCTTTTAGCTTTCTGTATTTCAGGTACAGAAACTAGCAACTCTCCATCAGGAAATCTCTCATATTCTACACAAGCCAATTTCTCACTTGATTTTTTCGCTATTCTTGAAGCAAGAATTTGAGACTGTGAACCAGCGACTATCATCAAAACTCTTTAAGTAAACAAAAAACAAGAATTTTATCTAATTAAGATTATATCTATATATCCAAAACTGAAAATCTATAAATATTTTAATATAATTTTGAACCATAGTGATGATGGAACAAAAGAGTGTTTAGATATATTCTGGAAAGTTTTGTTTTGTCTTTTTAAGTACTTTTTCCGGCATCCAATCTAGATATCTTGTATATACAGGAAGCCTTTCTTCTAGATCTAGATTATATTTTTCTGCTAATTCGTCTAATTCCTTTATTTCTGGCCAGTCATAGTCAGGATTTACAAAGTCTTTAGTTACTGGTGATACTCCCCCGAGATCGTCTATACCACAACCTAGGAGGGCTTCTACAGGAGCTATATTAGGAGGGGCTTGAACTGAGATTTCTTCAGGTAGTGTTTTTCTCGCCATAGCCACTACCTTTCTCATAGTTTCTATTGATGGAGATCCATTATCCCATCGCTTGTTTGGCATAACATTTTGTATTATTACTTCTTGTATATGTCCGTATTTTTCGTGTAATTTTTTTATGGTTAATAGACTTTCAGCTCTATCTCTCCAGTCTTCCCCTATACCTATAAGTAAGCCAGTAGTAAATGGTATTTTAAGTTTACCTGCTGTCTCTATAGCTTGTATTCTTTCCTCTGGCGTTTTATGTCTGGGGCCCGAATGCACATCCAGTTTTGCAGTAGTTTCAAGCATTAAACCCATACTGGAATTAACTTCCTTTAGTATCTCCATTTCCTCTGGTGATAAATACCCTATATTAGTATGTGGAAGTAGTCCCTGATCAAGGGAAACTTCACATGCTTTATATATATAAGATATGAAAGAGTCAAAACCCCAACTTGATAGTGTATCATATAAGGATTCTTTATATCTAGAGCCAGGTTTATCTCCAGTTACAAATAGTGCCTCTGTACATCCTGCTTTAGCAGCATTTTTTGACTGTTTTTCAACTTCATCTATAGATACTATTTTTTCCTCTCCAGGAGGGTCGAAAAAAGTACAATAACTACAAGTGTATCTACAAGCAGTAGTTAAAGGAAAAAAATAATTTTTTGAAAATGTAAGTTTTTTAGCAGTCTCTATATCATCCGGATCTATTTCTAATAGGTTTTCTATCTCTTTTTTTTCTATGTTATCTACAATTTCTATTTTTGTACTCATTTTTTATTTAAATTAATATATCTCTGCTTTCTTTTTTACTGTACTTATATAAATATAAAAACCCGTTTCTATTTTATGGTTTATTTTCTACAATATTTTTTCATTCTACCCAAGCCTTCGAAAAGGAATCAAAGAAATCGTCTCCTGTATTTATTAATACGTGATCGGCCATATAGTCATCAGCATATTCACTCACAGTATCAATATGGTTTTCAAGTTTTTGCTGATACTGTTTTTTTATTCTGTTACTTAGATATGTACGAAGTTCGAATCCTTTCTCCATTTCTTCAAATATTGTATCTCCACTAGCAGGAAGTTCGAGTTCCTCAGGTGCTATTATATGTCCTAAAACAAGATAGTTATCTGAAAGCCCCCTAATTCCTTCCCTTATCCCCTCTGTGTCTCCTATAAAGTCACTTACCACAATGACAAGTGACCTTGATTTTATCTGTGAAGAATAATCTTCAAAAGAAGTTCTGAAATCTGTTGTTCCTTCTAGTTCTCTTTCATTTAATAAGTCTATCAGTCTAAGTATTTCTCCCCTATTTGATGCCCCAGTATCTAGACGTTCGAATGTATCTGTAAAAATAGAAAATCTAAAATCGTTGTTTTCAGCATTGGCTAAATAGGCATATCCTAGACCTATCTTTGCAGCGTAGTCAAACTTATTTTTATTATCTTCACCAAAATCCATTGATTCAGTTGCATCAAGTAAAATATGTATTGTTAGGTTACGTTCTTCTTCAAACTGTTTTATATATAGTTCATCTGTCCTAGCATAGAGTTTCCAATCTATAAGTCTTGTATCATCTCCTGGATAGTATTCTCTGTGGTCACTAAATGTTAGCCCCTCTCCTACATGTGGTGAGTGTTGCTCACCCTGAAAAATTGAATTTACCTTTCTTTTAAGTTCAGAATCAAATCTTTCAAGCTCATCCAAAAAATCAGGCTCTATCATTAATCTAAAAAAGGCTTTTAATATATTATAGTAGATCTCTTATTGCATCTTCTGGTGTTATACCTTCTCTTTCAGCCCTAAAGTCTACTATTATACGATGCCTAAGAACAGGTACGGACATATCCTTTATATCTTCTTCACTAACATGTGATCTTCCCCGGAGAAACGCCCGTGCTTTAGAAGTTAGTATAAGAGAAAGAGTTGCACGTGGACTTGCACCAAACTCTATATCTTCAGTATCTCTTGTCTTTGTAACTATCTTTATTGCCTTATCTCGTAGATCATCAGATATAGGAACATCTCTGACAAGATCTTGTATTCTAACTAATTCGTTTCCGGTTAAAACCTTGTCAAGTTTTATATCTTTATGTGTTTGTCTAGTGTATCGTTCAGCTATCTCTACTTCTTCATCAAATGATGGATAATCAAAAACAATCTTCATCGCGAATCTGTCTTGTTGGGCTTCGGGTAAAGGATACGTTCCCTCCTGGTCTATAGGATTTTGTGTTGCAAGTACAAAAAACGGACGTGGTAGTCTATATGTTTCTCCACCTGCAGTCACCTGTTTTTCCTCCATAGCCTCAAGTAGTGCTGCCTGAGTTTTTGGTGTGGCTCGGTTTATCTCATCAGCTAGTACAACATTAGAAAAAATAGGTCCTTCTTGAAATACAAACCTTTTTTGATTACCTTCCTCTCTTATCACTTCAGTACCAGTTACATCAGAAGGCATTAAATCAGGTGTATTTTGTATTCTAGAAAAATCCATGTCTGTAACATCAGCTATTGTACGTATCATCAAAGTTTTTGCAAGACCTGGGTTTCCTTCAAGTAAAGCATTTCCGTCACACATCATACACACCAAAACACGTTCCAGTTCGTCTTGCTGTCCTACTATCTTTTTAGCTACCTCTTCTTCTACTGCTTGCATCTTATTTTTTAACGTCTCTACTTCTTGACTCATATTTTTAATTAATTTATTCTCTAATACGTAGATTGTATTCTTTAACTAATTCAGAATCTTCTATTTGTTCTTCAGAACTGTATCCTGATCTCTGGGCTTCGACATTTGTATTACTATCACCAGGTAGTTCTCCACTACCATATCCACCACTACCGTCGCCTGTACCTCCTCCAGAGTCTGTAAGCCCAAGATCTAATTCATCAGATCCAGATCCTACGTTTTCTGATTCTCCTAAAACACTATCCGGGTTCTGCAGTCCTTGATACTGGATATCTTCTGAAGTACCTGTAGTCTGTGATCTACCACCACTATCACCCCCACCGCCACCTCCTGGGAATAATCCACCACCTATAGCAAATTGGGTGCTTAGAAATGTAGCAGAACCTATAAGTATTCCTATTATAGCTATAATAGCTACTAAAAACCCTATCCTTTTGAGGCTGATAAATCCTTCACTAGTTGTAGATTTAAGGCGTTCAAGCACATCCTCATATAGATTTTTTGCCATAACATGATCTTCACCCCTCTTAGAGATATCACGTGCAGTACGAAGAGCTTCACGGACTTCAGGGTTTATAGATTCAAAAGTCTCTATAGTACGTCTCTTATATACAACCGCAACATCAAAAATAAAAAACAACAGAGAAACAACAATAGCTATAATTTCTTTACCATCTAAAACCAGATCAGCACTAATAAAACCAATATAACTACCTATATCAAAACTCCATCCAGGAATCCATGAAGGAGTCCAGAAAGAAAGCCCTAAGATAAGTAAAACTAATATAAGCGAGGACTCAATAGTCCCATGGATAATCGCAGCCTTAAAAGCTTCACGTTTAACTTCCTTTATAGCTTTTCTTATACTTTTTAACAAATTCTGGTGTTCCGACATATTATTGATTAGCTCTACACTGATTTAGCTGAGACTGTAAACTTGCTATCCTATCTTCTAGCTGTGACGTCTCAGCTTCTAGACTCTGAACCCGGCTACTAAGTCTATCCCTTTCCTGTCTTACACTACTTAGCTCACTTTTAGTAGATTTAAGTTCTTGCTCTGTCTGTTCTAGTTCATCTTCAGTATTTGAAAGTTCCTGTCTTACTTGTTTTAGTTCATTTCTAGTAGACTGTAGTTGTCTTTCAGCCTGTCTACGTTCCCTTATAGCCTGATCACGCTGTTTTATAGCATCTTCAAGCCTGCGTTCAGTTTGTTTTAAATCACCTGTTACTTCCTGGAAATCTCCAAGGTCACTTCTTGTTTCTTTAAGTTCCTGGGTAGTATTTTGATATCGTTGCTGTAACTGTTTTATCTGGCTATTTTTTTGTTGTATCTGGGAATTCATAGAGTCTATTCTTTCATCCATAGAATCCACTCTCTCCTGATAATATATAGTTGCACCTGCAGTACCTGCAAATCCAAGAATTACAAGACCCGTCATTAATAAACTAATTTTTCCTCCTATGAACCCCATTTTATATATCTATATTCTTTTTACTTTTCAAACTTTATCAGACAATATATATTATGTTTTTCTATCTATTATAAGGCACCCAATTAGGTAGACGTTGAGATAGAGTATATCCATATATTTCTTGTATCCTCCGTACTAGAATCTCTATTAAATATAATATGAGGGCTAAGATTAGTGCTAGCCATCCCCATTCTTGTTGTACTTGTTTAGGAGATGTGGCTCTAGTCTGTATTTCTGAAGCAATCTGTTGGGCTTGATTAGATTCATATATCTCTCCTCCTGTAGCCTCTACTGTACTCCTTAAGGAATTTGAAAAACCAAATCCAGCATATTCTAAAGGATAATTAACTCCGTATTCAGCATTTCTCAAAGTTTCATATCCTTGCTCTGTAGGTGTTACAGTAGCTGTATATTCCTGTTCGCCCGATCTTGAAAATGTGAGGCCACCAAAAGATGGGCGGGACTTTCCTCTATATATAACCTGTGTTGGTTGGTTTATTCTCGTGTCATCTATATCAACACCACCTAGTTCTTTTCTTTCTGGATTTCCTATTGCCCAGTTTACAGATCGTGAAAGAAGCAAGGAATCAGGGCTAGATAATAATCCATCTAATGTACCGTCTTGTCCATAAGACGTTATTGATACCACCCGTCCAAGACCATATCTTCCTGCAGCTACAGTAGAAGTACCTGAACCCGAAGCTACAAGTAAGTTTCCACTATTTTTAACTGTCACCTTATTCGATTTAGGTGGATTTGACTTGATATCTACACCAGATGTTATAAAGTGTTGGTTATCAACTATAGTAAGCCCAGATCCCTCAGGTTTTTTGTCTTCACCTCCGAAAAATATTCTTAGTCTATTTGTCTGGTCTGCAGCGAAATAATTACCTTGGGCTACCTCTGCAAGTCTACGCATATAATCAACATTTGTTCTGCTTCCAACTCCTACAGTTATAATATTTATTCCTTTTACTCCAAGACGTCGAGCTGTATCTATAGCTTTTTGAGCATCATTAGCTATACCATCAGTTATAAGTATTATATTTCCAGAATTTCCAAGCATCTCTTCTGCCCCCATAAGGCCTCCCGAGATAACTGTAGCACCATTGTTCTGTAGACGCCGTATACTTTCTTTTATTTGAGCACGGTTCCCACCAAGTCTTTGGATGTTAGATACTCTATATGTTTTATGGTTGAATGCTACTACTCCAACCCGGTTTTCGTCTCCCATCTGATCTATTGCATCGAGAGCTAACGATTTTTGAACTGTCATCTGTCTCTGTGTACTCCCAGATATGTCAATTACAAGGACTATATCAGATACCCTGTTGGATTCCCCAATCCTAACAGGTAACATGTCTGAAATGATAGAAGATCCATATCCTCCATTATCATATGAGTTAGGTCCTCCCGCCACTACAAGTCCGTTACCATCTATTACGAACTCCTGTAGTGCTTCAATATCACCTATATTATCTGCAGGTATATCCTGTAGTACTACAGCATAGTATCTACTTAGATCTGAGGGTACCTCACTAGCTGTTTTAACATTATATAAGTCGTTTAAAATATCAAAGAAAGGACGTTCTTGGTTGGATACATACAATACCTCTGGTTGTTCTACAACACGTATAGTTTTATAGAAAACATTATTTCTTTCAAATCTGTCACCACCTGTAACGGTAGCAGTTATCCTATGTTCTCCAGTAGTTTCGAAGGTATGAGTTATTTCGAATTGACCTGGTTCATTAAGAGTTCTAGATGTTACTTGTTGTCCATCTATATCTATATTTATTCTTGATGCACTTTGTCCTATATTAACTCCGCCTAATTGGATTCTAAATTTGGTTTCAACTCCTCTACTTGTCTTTGAGGGGCCTCCAATTGATATATATTTTTCAGTGCCTACAACAGAAATATTTACAGCGTTTATTCTAGCATTTACACTTCTTGCTATATCTGCTGCTTCAGATAAACTTCTTCCACCTGTGTTGTATCCATCTGAAAATAGAAGTATGTCACCACCTTGTTCAAGGTTAGATACGATGGAATCACCTATTCTGGATTCTTCATTGGATCCAATATTTATCATTTCAACAGGTACTCCGTTTTCCTCTATACCACCAGCTAGGTTTTGTGTTATATTAGAATGAACCTGCATACTATCTGAACTATCGATTAGCATCTGTACTCTTTGTTCACCACTGGTTGTCTGTGTTTGTACAGTATAGGGTTGAGCTGCAACAAGAGTAAGTAAGACTGCTATTATTACACGTGATGAAAAAAGTATAGTTCTTTTTTTTCTGCTAGCTTCAACTCCAGTCTTCCTTATAAAAAATATATATAATAAAATAACTATAGCTAAAGGTACTATTAAAAGAAATACTGGATTCTGAAATCCTACTTCCGAAATCTGTATTTGAAGTAACGAAGTCATCTATATGTCACCTCTATATTTCATAAATATTATTTCTGAAAACACTATAATTAGAGCTAAAAGTACAGCTATATAGGTTAGTTCTTGTGGAACCATTTCAGTTTCAGTTCCACCACCTCCAGACTGTACTACTTGTGATTCCTCTATTGGTTCTGAATTAATATCTGATTCAGAAGGGCTAATAAGGTTTGCGCTAACAGTTCTTTGTTCTGTAGAATAGAAACCTGCATCATTCATAACTACAGTATTTGAAGTTATAGATCCCTTAGGTGTGTTTACTTGTACTGTGTTAGGAAAGTTTAACGTGGATCCCGTCTCCATATTTATTGTAGATAGACGTTCTCTTCCAGAGAGATGATAGAGTGATCTTTTCCAGAACACAGGATAAAGATAATTATATTTAAAATCTGAAGAATCTTTGATAAATCCATCATACATAATACTACCTGCTCCAAATTCTGAAATAGCAATAAGGGGTGATTGATCAGAAGAATTTATTAATGATCTACCATGTCTTAAATTTCCTGTTATATATTCTCCTGGAGGTGAAAAAGATATACCTCTTATTATTTGATGATCAGAAACAACATTTACTCCTGCTGAAGTTTGTAGCCCTTTAGGGTCTATAAGTAATAGATCCCCATAAATATCTGTAATATCCTCAAGGTTTGTCTGTGATTGAACAACTACACCTCCTCCTTGTTCAGCAACTTGTCTTGCATTCCTTACAGTTCTATCTAAAAGCCTACCAGGATTTACTTCAGTAAAAACAACTACATCAGGATTTCCTAAACTACCTACTGGAGGGTTTTTTATCTGTAGATCCACCTCATTCATTGAAGAAAAAGCAGTCTCTAAAAACCTATTACCCTCGTTAGTAACCATTAAAACATCTATTTGTCTTTTACTATATGCAGTAATAAATGTTCTATCATCAGTTGGAAAAGAATCACTTGAACTAATCTCCATTACATTGGTTCCAATAGGAACATTAAATGTTTCAGTTTGTATATCTCCAGGATTTAAATCTAGAGATCTTGCAGATCCCCCAAACTGTATATTTGTACTAGCCTGTTCTTCTCCAAAATTTTCAATTGTAGCAGTTACAGAATTACTTTGAAAAGAGAGATCCGTAATACCTATATTTGATTCCCCTCCTCCATTAAATTGTTCTAGCTGTACCATTATACCACGGGCTCTAGCTGACTGGACAGGTGTGTTCCAGTTTGAATCATCGGCAAAATCACTTAAAACTAAAACTCTAGATTCCTCATTAGCTAAAGAAACACCTTGGGAGATGCCGCTTTGAAGATCTCCATCTGTATCTGTAACAGACACTGAATCTAATATAGTTCTAGCTTCTTGGGCGGATCCCCTATCTAATACAACATTACTAGACGAACCTACAACTACTATAGATGTTGTAGATGTGACCTTAGAATTAGCCATTGATACAGCCTCTGAAAAACGTGTACCTCCTCCTGTCTTTGTAGCCATACTAGCAGTTGCATCTAAAACAATTACTGTGTCATCTATCTGTGCACTCCTAGAAACTTCTATATATGGGGTGGCTAGAGATAAAGAAAGAAGTATAAGGGCAAGTATCTGTAAAAGTAAAAGAAGATTTCTACGCAGTGTCTCTATTATAGGATTGGATCCTCCCTCTTCAGAGAAATTAGGTAGAAAATCCACAGTAGGTATCTCTAGTTTACGCGGATCTGGCTTTATAATATATAGTATTATTAAAGGTATCAGAGAGCTAAGAGCTAAAAGACCTAATGGATTAAGGAACATCTATATATAAAAAAGACTTCGTAAAGATTTAACGTTTTGCTAAAAACAAACATACAATATATAACATATACAACAAAAAATAAAACAAAATAATAAAATATACACCATAAACAACAAGAATATATACAAAAAATTAAAAAAACTAACATAACCACCAATCTGTATGTTGTCAGACATTGTATAGTTTTTAAATCTATAGCACCCTTTTTCGGGTTATGGAGGATGAAATTACTCGCTTCATAGGAAGAGACGTATATTCAAACAATGGAGTCTTTGTAGGAGAAGTAGAAGACGTACAACTAAATACACAAAAAGGAGAAATTTCAGGGCTAGCAGTAATAAAAACAAACAAAGAATTATTCGACGAAAACAAAGGAGTAATAATACCCTATAGATGGGTTAGTGCAGTAGGGGATATAATAATAATTAAAGATGTAGTAGAAAAACTAAAAGCAGAACAACAACAAGAAGAAACAGAACAATAGACAAACTAAAAAGAAACCTAAACATTTAACCAAACACCCTCATAGGCTATAAGAATTATTATAGCTATCAAAAAAACAAAAATCCCTATAGTTAGACAATTTTAACTTCTCCTTTCTGAAAAGAAGGATAGGAGCACCAGTGAACAATACATCATATTTTTACCTAAAAATCTATATAATTACCATTTAAATTTCGTATAGATGGGTTTTATTGGGCTATTCAGGTCTAAAATGATCTCCATACACCTATAAATCTTTGTATAGCTGTTAAAATTCCTCCTATAGATATGAGTATTAAAGCTATTTTTAGGCTTATTGTGTTTATTAATTGTAATAGAGGTGTTATTGTTAGTATTGCTAAAAAATCTGATCTAGTCAAGATTCCTGCATACATACGTTTTTGTCCTATAGCTTGTGCACCTGTACCCATATAGGCTGTAAGTAATATGCCTGAAAGGGCGAAAAAACCTAGTTTCCATTCTCCTATACCTCCAGTTATACCTATAATTAAAATGGTGTCTTTGTATCTATCTAGACTGTGGTCTAAAAAGTCTCCGCAGTTGGTTTCTTTTCCTATTTTTCGTGCAACTTCACCATCTACAATATCTAATAGACCATCTAAAATTATGAATAATGGAGCTATAATATAGGAAATTAGGGAGGAATAATAAAGAAGAAATGAAGCTATTACTGTTGATATGAAAGATAAAAAGGATATCTGGTTTGGACTTATCTTTAAGTTTATAGCGAGAGATACAACAGGAGATATAGATCTATATCCTATTTCCCTTAGTCTTTCTAGCACTTACTTTATAATATCTATTTTTTATAATATATATTTTGGTTAATTGGTTAATTTGCAAGTATTTATTGGAATGCGTATGAGCGTCCTCCTCTTTTAACTTCGACTTCCCCTCCTTCGAATTCTTCCTCTATTTCTTCATAGTAATCTTCTAGGTCTTCAGTCATCGTTGGTCGGACATTTTCTAGGGCTTCTCTGAAATGTCTCATACCTATTTCTTCTTCCTTTTCTCTTAGGGCTGATAATCCTGCTTCTCTCGCTACAGTTTCAAGGTCGCTTCCTACATATCCTTCTGTTCTTTCTGCTAGTTCTTCTATACTTACATCTTCTGCGAGGGGAGAGTTACGTGTATGTATTTTTAGTATTTCTCTTCTACCTTCTTCGTTTGGTGATTCAAGCAGGACTAGTCTATCGAACCTTCCTGATCTGAGTAGGGCTGGATCTATTATATCAGGCCTGTTTGTAGCTCCAATAACCATGACATCTCCAAGGTCTTTAAGCCCGTCAAGTTCGGTTAATAGTTGGTTTACAACTCTTTCATTTACTCTACTTCCTACATCAGTAGATCTAGAAGAAGCTAGAGAATCTAGTTCGTCAAAGAATATTACACAGGGTGAGACCTGTCTAGCTTTTCTGAATGTTTCTCTTACTGCTTCCTCACTTTCACCCACCCATTTAGATAGAAGTTCAGGTCCTCTAACAGATATAAAGTTAGCTCCTGTTTCGTTAGCTACTGCTTTTGCCATTAATGTTTTTCCTGTTCCAGGAGGGCCATATAATAAAACACCTTTGGGTGCGTCTATACCCATTTCTTCAAATTTTTCTGGTCTATCTATTGGCCATTCTATTGCTTCTACTACTTCTTGTCTTTCTTGTTTTAATCCTCCTACATCTTTCCAGTTTACTTTCGGCATTTCGACTAAGACTTCACGTAGTGCGCTTGGCTCTACGTCTTTTAGGGCTTTATCGAAGTCTTCATCTTTAACAACCATTTCCTCGATGAGTTCTGGGGGTACCTCATCTTCTTCTAGATCTATCTCTGGTAGGTATCTTCGTAGTGCTTTCATTGCACCCTCTTTAGCCAGAGACTCTATGTCTGCTCCTACAAATCCATGTGTTTCATCTGCTAATTCATCTATATCAACGTCATCTAGTGGCATTCCCCTTGTGTGGATTTGTATTATTTCTTTTCTACCTTGTCTGTCTGGTACACCGATTTCTATTTCCCTGTCAAATCTTCCAGGTCTACGTAGTGCTGAATCAACAGCGTCTACTCTATTTGTTGCGGCTATAACTATAACTTGACCTCTTTCTTCTAGGCCATCCATTAAAGATAGAAGTTGGGCTACAACCCTCCTTTCAACCTCTCCTGTTACTTCATCTCTTTTTGGTGCTATAGAATCTATTTCATCTATAAACACTATAGAAGGGGCATTTTCTTCTGCATCTTCAAATATTTCTCTTAGCTGGCCTTCACTTTCTCCATAATATTTAGACATTATTTCGGGGCCAGCTATAGAAAAGAATTCAGCTCCTGTTTCGTTAGCTACTGCTTTTGCAGTTAATGTTTTTCCTGTTCCAGGAGGACCATATAATAAAACACCCTTAGGTGGTTCTATACCTAGTCTTCTGAAGACTTGAGGATGTTTTAAAGGAAGTTCGATCATCTCTCTTACGCGTTGTACTTCATCATCTAGACCTCCTATTTCTTCATATGTTACTGCCTCAGCTCTGGATTTTACATCTACGGCTCTTTCTCTAAGTTCTACTTCTGTTTCTTCTGTAACCATAACTATATCCTCAGAAGGTTCTGTTGTAGTGGCAACAAGAGGTATAGCTTGGCCAGGAGAACTAGTGAAAGGATTTCTAGAGTTGTTCGTTACTGGGACTACATCGTCCTCTACTACTGGGCGTTTTAAGATCTGTCTTTTTACCATGTCTGACGCTTCGCTTCCAAAGTCTACGTTTGCATCTTTTGGAGGGGCGAGAACAACCTTTTTCGCGTCTTTTGCTTCTGCTTTTCTTACTGTTACCCTTTCTCCTATCCCTACATCTGCGTTTTGTCTTGTGAATCCATCCATTCGGACAATTTCTTCGTTCCAGTCTTTTCTGTCAGCCCTCCAAACTTTTGCTGCTGTCTTTTTTTCTCCTTCTATTTCTATTATGTCACCAGGGCTTAATTTTAACTGTAATAAAGTGTCAGGGTCAAGTCTTGCTATCCCTCTACCGGAATCATTAGGATATGCTTTTGCAACCTCAAGTTCAACTGCCATTAGTTTGGTATAGTTTGTCAAAGTAGAAAACCTTTGTGCTACACCAAATTACATCAAATATAGGAGTATTCAGGCCAAAAAATAAAGGCGGACAAATACAGCCTATATTATAAAAGTACGGATATTTTTTATATTATATTTTTAGAAGTTTTTTTGATTCTATTTAACTATTAGTCTATATGTGTGTGGTAGGAATAGTTGGAATGCCTGGTAGTGGTAAAACAGAGGCTACTAAGATAGCTAGAAAAAAAGGATTCTCTATAGTTAAAATGGGGGATGTTATACGGGAAGAAGTGGAAAGAAGGGATTTAGATCCTACTGATAAAAATATGGGTAGGATTGCAACTGAGCTGCGAGAGAAGGAGGGAAAAGACGCAATAGCTAAAAGATGTATAGATTAAATTCATTCTAAAATAGATTCAAAGGAAGACATAGTTATTATAGATGGATTAAGAGGTTGGAGTGAAGCTAAATTTTTCAAAAAAGAATTTGAAGATGCCTTTATTCTGGTTTCAGTTGAGGCTCCATTTGAGGAAAGATTTAACAGAATTAAACAAAGAAATAGAAAAGATGATCTCTCTACTAAAGAAGAACTACGAAGAAGAGATAAAAGAGAAGAAAGCTATAGTATGAAAAAAGCTATGGATAAAGCTAATTATGTAATTAAAAATAATGTATCTCTAGAAGAATATAGAAAAAAAATATCTGAATTTATAGAGGAACTTAAAAAGTGAAAGATAAAATCCCATCTATATGTTCAAAAATAGGTGAAAAGACCCAAGAAACAATTAAAGATATCTCTGGAACAGAACAGGCCTCTGAAATAGTAGATATGGGTGCCGATGGAACACCTACAACTATGATAGATCATATAGCGGAAAATATAGCGTTTGAAGTTTTAAAAGATTATAATCTAAGAGTTATTAGTGAAGAATCTGGAAAGGTAGTTTTTGGAGATCCAGAATACAACGTAATATTAGATCCTATAGATGGAACGTATAATTCAATTAGAAATGTTCCATTTTATACTATATCTATAGCCTTTACAGAAATAGATGAAGTTGAAGATATAATATATGGATATGTTAAAAATCTATCCTCTGGCTCCGAATATACTGCAAAACACAAAAAAGGATCATTCTATAATGACCAGAAGATACAGATAGAAGAAACCGATAAAGATGAAATATTAGTAAGTGGAAATCAAGATAAAATAAAAGAAAAAACATCGAAAAAACCAGATAAAAAAAATAAAGGAGGTGAAAAAAAGAAACTGCATACAAGAAAGCTAGGATGTGCAAGTCTAGAGATTTGTTTTATAGCACAAGGATGCTTCGATGCATTTCTAGAAGATCTTAGAATAGTTGACTTTGCAGCTGCAAAGCTTATATTAGAAGAATCCGGAGGAAAAATAACTAATTCAGAAGGTAACAATTTAGAATTAAAACTACAACCAGACAAAAAAATAGAGATAATAGCTGGAACAAAAAACATACACAAAAAACTCATCTAAAAAAACAATAATACCGATAAGGAACTAATCAAGTTTTCTTCTATCTAAAAAATTAACCAATTCTCTATGACAGATTCAAAAAAAATAATGGAGGTTTTATTCTCTTTGTATAGATTCTGTAATAACAACTACTTCCACTGTTTTCCCAGTTCTTTGTTCTATTCTTTGTTTTATTTCACCCGGTTGTATTGAGGATCCCGCCCTTATTCTTACAGTTTCAGGTGATCTAAATAGAAATCCTTCATCATATTTATATTCAATTGAAATAATATCCGTATCTATTCCATCTAGTATTTCTTCTACGTTTCTCTGAAATTCATCGTTTTGTCTTTGGTTTATTGTAGTTACAGTTAGAAATGATGTAAGCACTAAGACACCAGCTAGTAATAATATAATTCTTTGGATTGTAACTCTTTTAGCTATGTCTTCTTCATACCATAGTTCTGGTCTATACCCCTTTACCCATAAAGTCACAAGTCCTGCAAGATTTATTGAAAGTAGATTTACTAGAACCAATATAAAGGATCCTAGTACTATGTTAAAGTCCAAATAAGCTATACCTAGTCCAACAGTAGCAGCAGGTGGAATAAGTGCGACAGCTATCATGACACCGACAAGTGCTGCACTCGCACCTGATGTTAAAGAAAGAGATCCTGCTATACCTGCACCTAAGGCTACAGCAAGCGATAGAATACCTGGATTTATACGTTCAGCTATTTGATTTATAACATAGAGATTTAATTCGGGTGCAATTACAACTCTAGCAACAGCTGCGAAAACTGTTGCACTAAATATCGATACTCCAACCCCTACAAACTGTGATTTAACCCCTTGAAAAAATAATTCATCATCTTTTATTACTGTTCCAACACTTGATGCCATTGCGGGACCTATCAAGGGTGCTATAACCATACTACCTACAACTATAGAGGGACTATCTAAAATCAATCCAGCTGTAGCCACAATCGCACTAACAATAGTGAAAATAATATAATTAGAAGTGTTTCTTGAAAGACCTTCAGCTGTAGCTTTAAGTTCTTGTCTAGCTATACGTTCCGAATCATTTTCTTCCTCATCTTCTTTTTCTTCTTCTTTCTTTTCTTCGTATTTATCGGAGACAATTGCTTCAGCTTCTAAAACATTTACATAACCTTCTTTTTCCACACCTACACCTCTTAATTTATCAAGCATGTCCTCAACTTCTTCAGTTTCAACAGGAAAGGTAACTACACTACCAAATTCCCGGCTAGATGTCTCATCTGTTACAGCAAAATCAACTTCCTCCCTCTCAAGTAATTCTATAACTTCTTCCGTTTTATTTGAAGGAGTTATTACCTGAATTACACGCAAATATTAACCCCTATATTTTATTATTAAATCTATTTATTATTTTATTATTTCTAAGTTCACCATATTCTAATAGATCAAGCTATATAATGCTAAATAATTTTGTTTACCTATATAGCACTCTATCTATTAATATAGAATATCTTTTTGGTTTTGGCTATCTATATTTGGTGTGTTAGCGATAAAGGTTGATGATCTCTATAAAAGTTATGGTGATGTCCAGGCACTTAATGGTATTTCTATGGAAATTGATGAGGGTGAATTTTTTGGGTTATTAGGGCCTAATGGTGCTGGTAAGACTACTTTTATAAATATTCTTGTAGGTCTCGCTAAGAAAGATTCCGGATGTGTGGAAGTTTTTGGTTATGATATAGAAAAAGATTATAAAAAAGTTAGAGATATTATTGGTTTAGCTCCTCAAGAATTTAATGTAGATCGTTTTTTCCCTATAGAAGAGGTGTTAGCCCATAAGGCAGGATATCATGGAGTACCTAAAAAACAGGCTATGGTTAAAGCTAGAGATATACTGAAAACAGTTGGAATATATGATAAAAGAAAGACCTCTTTCCACCATCTCTCTGGAGGTATGAAAAGAAGGTTAATACTTGCAAGAGCACTTGTTACAGATCCAGACCTACTTATTTTAGATGAACCAACAGCTGGTGTTGATGTTGAATTAAGACATGATTTATGGAGTCTAGTAAGAAAAATGAATGATGAAGGAATAACAGTATTGCTTACAACTCACTATATAGAAGAAGCTGAGAGGTTATGTGATAGAGTTGCAATTATGGATGAAGGAAATATACTAAATATAGCTACACCTAAAGAACTTAAAAACCGTGGATCTGATATAATCCGGGTAAGATTAGATAGACATCTGGAATATGATCCATCAATATTGTTTGATGGGGAAATTGAAGAAACATATACTGAAGGTGATGAAGTAGTTGTTAAAACTAAAAAAGGAGGGTCTATAACACCATCTATACTACGTAAACTAGAGGAAAAGGGATATAATGTAATAGATATAGAGGTAAATAGAGCTTCTCTAGAAGAGGTATTTGTGGAGATGACAAGAAAGAAAACAAAAAATCAATAATCATATTTTCTTAATAAGGAAAAATATGATATAGAAGATTTGTTTGTTTTTAGGTTTTATATATAGGTGAATAATATGATATCTAATGGTTTTAGAATGCTTTTAAGGCGGGAAATACTCAGGTATATTAGACGGCCTGGAAATACGTTTATGCCTCCATTTATAACAAATATTTTGTATTTTTCAGTGTTTGGTGTTATTTTAGGGGATAGAATACAGGGATTCGAGGTTTCTTATGTTCTTTTTATTCTGCCTGGACTTGTTACTTTAGGTGCTGTATCGAATTCTTTTGAAAATTCTTCTTTTTCTATTTTTCATGGCAGGTGGGATAAATACATTGAAAATATCGTGTCATCCCCATTGTCTCATACAGAGATAGCTCTAGCTTATATTTTATCAAGTGCTTTTAGAGGTATACTAGTTGGAATTATGATAGGTATAATTGGGCTATTCTTTGCTTCTGTAACTATTGCAAATTTTTTCTATCTTATATCTTTTATTGTTGTTATAACTGTTTTATTCTCATCTTTTGGTGTTATAGGAGGTCTTTTCGCAAGGGAATATGAACACATAACTGTTATGAATCAATTTCTATTACAGCCTCTTGTCTTCTTTGGAGGTGTGTTTTATTCGATAGATACTTTACCACATTTATTGAGGTCATTGTCTCTCTTGAATCCAATGGTATATATGGTGAATGGTGTTCGTTACGGATTTCTAGGAGGTAATGTAGATGTAAGACCAGATATTTCTCTACTAATACTTGTAATACTCACAATATTTATACTAGTTTTGGATATATATCTATTTAAAAAAGGATACGGGATAGCAGACTAAAACTAATAAAACATTCAATATCTATTGTTTTTAGATATAGTTTTGATGGTTGGAGTATTAGAAAATATCTAAATGGATTATGCTGAAGCTGGAGTTGATAGAGAAGCAAGTGAAGATACAGTTAATATAATATCTGATATATTAAATATCAATACAGGATTTTCAGGGTTTTTTGAATTAGATGGTAAGAGATTTGGTCTTACTACTGATGGAGTTGGTACTAAGATATTGGTAGCTGAAGCTTTGGAGAATTATTCAACTATAGGTATTGATTGTATTGCGATGAATTCCAATGATTTAATTGCTGGTGGTCTAGAGCCTGTAGCATTTGTAGACTATATAGTTGTAGAAGAACCTGATAAAGATATTACAAGAGGAATAACTGAAGGTTTATCTATAGGTGCGGAAAAATCTGATATACAGATAGTTGGTGGAGAGCTAGCTGTAATGCCTGAAGTAGTCAATGGAATAGATATAGCTGGAGCAATGTTTGGAGTTCAAAGACAAGAAACTAGTGGTGAAATACAAAGTGGAGACTATATTGTAGGGTTTCCCTCTAATGGAATACATTCTAATGGTCTTACTCTCGCTAGAAAGATTTTAGACAATTCATATAGTGAAAACTTTTCAGAACAAAAAACAATCGGCGAAGAACTCCTTGAACCAACCCGTATATATATCGAGATACTAGAGTTTATAAAAAACAAAGAAATCACAATTAATGGAATGTCCCATATAACTGGAGGTGGATTTGAAAATCTAACAAGAATGGGTGATTACAGTTATGTATTAGAGGATCCACTACCAGTACCTAAAATTTTCAATATAATACAAAAACGGGGTGGTGTAGAAGATAGGGAGATGTATAAAACATTCAATATGGGTATGGGTTTTAGCTTGGTTACAGATTCTAAGGGTGCAGAAAAAATAACATCTGATACAGACGGGGATATAGTGGGAAAAGTAAAACAAGGAAGTGGAGTAAAAATGATAGATAAAGACATAGAAATATAATTAAAGTATTATTTCTAAAGTTTGGATATGGAAAGTGTAGTCGAAGTAGAGGGGTTTCAAGAGACTATAAAAAATAAGGGAACTGAGATTGTAGAAAGAAAAGGACTAGGCCATCCTGATTCTCTCTGTGATGGTATTGCTGAATCTATTAGTAGAGAACTGTCTAGACGCTATATAGAAGTTTTTGGTTCTGTTCTTCATCATAATACTGATGAGATACAGCTGATAGCTGGTAGGTCTGAACCTAGTTTTGGAGGGGGTGAGTTAATTGAGCCGATACAGATTATTTTAGCTGGAAGAGCTACAAAACAAGTGGAGGGTAAAAGTATAGATATAGATAGGATTGCTAAACAGACTACATTAGATTATCTTGATAAAACTTTAGATGCTATAGATATAGATGAAGATGTCAAAGTTGAATCTAGGATAGGTGAGGGGTCTACAGAGCTTAAGGAAGTTGTAGAGAGTAAAACACCTAGGGCTAACGATACTTCGTTTGGTGTGGGATATGCTCCCTTATCTGAGACAGAAAATGTAGTGTTAGAGGTTGAAAAATCACTTCAAGAAGCAGATATGGATGGAGTAGGTGAGGATATAAAAGTTATGGGTAAAAGACATAAAGATTCTTTAGATTTAACAGTAGCAGTAGCTACTATTTCAAGATATATAGAAGACATTAATGAATATATTAGTTTAATAGATGAGGTGGAAAATCTTATATATTCAGTAGGTGAGAAAAATACTGGTTTAGATCTTGATGTAGAGGTAAATGTAGCGGATGAAATAAATAAAAACTCTATATATATGACTGAGATAGGTACTAGTGCAGAGATGGGAGATGATGGAAGTGTAGGTAGAGGAAACAGGATTAATGGTCTTATAACTCCTTGTAGAAATATGAGTTTAGAGGCTGCGAGTGGAAAAAATCCATCCAGCCATATAGGTAAAGTATATAACCTTCTTTCACATGAAATAGCACAGAATATCGTTGATGAGATATCTGAGATAAATGAAGCAGTGATTAAGTTAGTCTCACAGATTGGAAGCCCGATAGATAAACCAAGTATAGCTTCTATACAAGTAAACACGAAAAATGGTGTTACTCCTACAATAAAGGAAAATACAAAAATAGTACTAGATGAAAACCTAGATAATATACAGGATTTAACTAAAAGATCAATAGAAGGTGAAATAAAAACATTTTAGCTTTCTGTTTTCTTTTCCTTTTTGTTGATTTCAACTATATCTCTGACAGCATTTTTTATATCAGCTACAGATTCTATGTTTTCTAGTATATCTGGTTGTGTAGCACCAAAAAATGCAGAATGGGTATGGTCTCCATTTCTATGTCCATGATCAGAAATTACTATTACATCCCCATCTATAGTTGATCTTATTTTTTCAGTAACGGAACTGGCATATTGATAGGCTCTTTTTTGTAAGTAACCATCTGTTGCTGGGGATATATGTCCTATTGTATCTAAAAATGGTATCCATAAAAATACTAGATCGTATCTATCAACACAAGACTTTAATATTTCAATTCTTCTACCTACATCCCCCGTAAGTCTCTCTTCAAGTCTCTTTTCAGGTATTTTAGGCCTATATAGTAGTCCGCTGATACTTGGTTCCACTCTCAGAAATTCGGATTCATATTTCCATCCAGATTCCAGGCCTATCTGATCATCTTTTTCGGTTCTATAGTTCGGTATAGCTATAGACCTAGACTTATATCCATCAAATATTGTGTCGAGTCCTTGTTCCTTATACCACTCTGGATCCTTTTGGTCTAGCCCTACACCCATATTACGTAATGCAAGAGCAGCCAACAACCTAACACCCTCAGGGAGTCTTTTATGTAATGTGCCGCTTAGCCTTTCACCTAACGGAAGAGAGAGTTGCGCTCCCTCTTTTCCAGATATAAGCTTTACCCCATGTTCACTTGGTTTTTTACCAGTTATTATAGTAGGCCATACCTCATAACTTTCCGGCCTACCAAGAACTTCATTATCAAATGTTTCTATTTCCTTATTATATGGAGAAAAGTTTTCAGAAAAACCAAGATCCCTAGACAAACGATGATCGAGTCCGTCCCAACCTAATATAACTGTACTCATAAATAAAATAAAAACACAAAAATATAAAAACAATTCTCAAAACTATAACAAAAATAGATATCTCATATAGAGTTCATAATAAAGAAAAATATATTATTTTACATGATATGATATTATAACTAGTATACTATCTAACTCCAGAAAGTGTAATAAGATAATGGGTGATACCTTCTAAATAAATATTTTCACGGTTTGAATTAGTTGTAGAATAAAGACGTGTTGTGTATTTTTAGTTTATTTAGTTATAGAGATGGGGAATTACACATAAATCCTTAAAAAAGAGGGATATCCTACATCCACCCAACTAGATGTTAGGTTAACTGTAATATCATTATCCTAGATTAACAATAGTATTATCTAATATAATAAAATAAACAAAATATATTATATTTATTTATATTTATTACAGCTACGGTAACATCATTCTACACTAAAAACAACAATTTTTATAACTAACGATAATATTTTAGACATCTATTTTTTATTATATAGATGAAACAAGATATAAAAAAATACTATGAATCCAAAAAATAGCAACAAAAAGAAAGAAAAAATATAGAAAGATAAAGAATCCACAAGAATAAAATACACTAAAAATATCTTATTTATATCTATACTGTTTTTTGTGAGTTAAAAAATACCGTGTTTGTTTGAGTATCTATTAATTTTATATTAACTCTATCCCCTGTACTTAAACCACCTATCTCACTATCATAATCTACAACCTCTGTATTTCCGTCACCACCCCAGTCGACAGTGTTGTCGTCAACATCAATAATTGCTTTATTCCCTACAGTAAAATCAACATTAGAACTAGATGTTATTATGTCTGTGTCGCCTCCCTCTGTAATTACAATCCGTGTTTGTACTAAGTTTATTCCATCTCCCCCATCATGTGTCAGATTAATTTTTTCACTTGATGGATTAAGCTCCACAGTCAATGTCGATCTAGGAGGGCTATAGGTATCTCCACTAAAACCTAAAACAAATGCCCCTATAGTTGTAGCTAATATCACTGTAATTGCAACCATCAGTATAACTGCTATAACTGGAGAAACAGCTTGCTCCTCAACATACTTCTCATCTTCACAAAACATATATTTATTTCTATTTCAAAAAATTATTTCTTAAATATAACTTTATTTATGCCGTTTTTCGGTTGTTATAGAATACTCTTTGTGTTTCTGTATCAATCAATCTAACCCTTACAACATCTCCTGAGCTAATATCTATATCACTACTAAATGAAGCTGAATCAGTACTACCATCTCCGTTCCAATCTACCTCCTGAGTGGAGGAGGTTGAGGTTGTTATATATGATTCATTACCTACTGCTAATACTACATTTGTGCTTGATGTTACTGTTAATGTGGAATCAGCTCTTGTTATTACTATTCTTGTTTGTGCTAAGTTTATTCCATCACCTCCATTATGTTGAAGTGTTATATTATCATTTGCTGAGTTTATGTTCATTTGTAGTGTTGCTTGTGGTGCTGCTGCTGTTTCTCCCCCAAAACCTAATACAAATGATCCAATAACTGCTGCAAGTATGACGGTTATAGCGACCATAAGAATTACTCCTATAACAGGAGAAACCGCCTTTTCTTTATTATATTTTAAATTTCTAAGATCCATTTATATTAAAAAATAAATTATTAACATAAGTACTTTATGCTAAAAACCTCCATATTATATTTAAAAAATATAAAGCAAAAATTAATATTAGATTAAGGCATTTAGCTTAAAAAAGTACATTTATTTAAACTATTATCAGATTATTTATATTATCTTATACAAAAAATTATTATCTAGTTAAATTATTAGGGTATTATAGAAAATATTTTTCGTTTAATAAAGAAATCAAAAATTATATGTTGTCCAGGAAAAAATACATATATTATCTAAATATTTTTCATTATTTGGACGAAACATCCTCTCTTTATAAAATCTCTATAAGTTTATTGTTTAAATTTATATTATA
>JAHENH010000075.1 GCA_018609935.1 Halobacteriales archaeon
AGAGCACAAGAAGACAATAAAGGGGGTGCTAATTATGTGCAAACAGTAGACAGAGCACAAGAAGACAACAAAGGGAGTGGAGGTGGGCAATAAACCCACAAAAAATAAAATTAAGTCCTTCATTCTAACACACTTAATTTGGGATTGAAACACATCCAACATTTCCCATATTTTCTTCTACGTTTAATTTTTTGAATGTCTATTTTGTTTATTGTGAATTAGTCATTTTATAGATCTATTTTTTTTATTTTTAATTCATTTCTTCCGAACTCACACTATAATTCTAAATTTTTTATTGTTTTTATGTTGGTTAGCCACTGCTATACACAGAATATGTATATGTATGTGGATAATTAAAAAGACCGTCCTAAAATAACTAATTTAAATTTTATTTTGTGATTATTTATGACAAGTGGAGCACTTAAACTACGTAATAAGATACAAGAAGGTCGTAATTGGAGAGAAACTGTAAGTCTACGTATAGATGATGAAAAAATAGAAATAAAAGTTAGACAACTAGAAGATCCAGAGTTTTGGAAGGTGAAAGAAAAAATAAATGAAGACAAAATGGAAGAGATTGGAAACAACATAGACCAAGAAAAAGTAAATAAATATGATGAACTCAGTGAAAAAGAAGAACTGACAGATCAAGAAAAACAAGAATTTGATAAATTAGAGACACAGATAGAAAATGAGATTCTTTCAGCTATCAATGATTTCGATATGGATACATTTGAAGGGATCGTTGATGCTGGAAAATATGGTGTAGTCATAGATCAAGAAAGTATAGATGAAGTTGGATCTATGACACCAGCAGAACAAAAAGATATGTTTGGAGAAACATTCAAAAATGGTGAAGAAATACGTAAATTCCTAAAAGATGATCTACAACACCAGATTGAACACGCCACAAACCTTGTGTCGTTCCTATTAGGTATGACGGTACTAGATGCAACAACAGAAGATGAGGGAAAGTAGAACAGTTTGCAGAAAGTAGACATGGTGCTGAAATTCTCTCATTAAATGAAGAAATACCACTTGCAGAAACACAGAGACATCTTACACCACTACAAAGACATACATTACTTTTAGCTAAACAACATTGGAGAGAAGAAGCAGAAAACAACCAGTCAAGTGTAGGATCAAATATAGGTAGTAAAGAAACAAAGAGAAAAATATCATATAGTAGAGACTAAAGTAAGTATATATTTTATCTTATTTTTAATTTATAATCTGTAATTTATAATTTTTAATTTATAATTTTAGAGTGATTTTATGCCAACTGAGAAAAATCTTGACATAGACATATCTACAGATATTGCTGGTGTTGCTAGTAAACTAAAGAATGTAGCAAGTAACCTTAAAGACATTGCTAGAAACGCTAAACGTGTAAGTAATCTAGACATTGATGCAGATGTAGATGATGCAGAACTTGATTTATTACACACAAAACTACAGTCTTTATCAGATAAAAAAATAGAAATAGATGTAGATAGAGACGAAGCATTAACTAATTTTGTCAGTGGACTTGACAACTTAGACAGTAATAAATTCAATAATGCAATAGAAAAATTCACTGAGGGGTTAGAAGGTCGTAGTGAACTTGGATCCAACATAAAAAGACGTATAGGTGTAGACAGAGAAAGTGCACTTTCTGAATTTGTTGATGGTTTTGGATCAAATGTTAGAGATGTATCAGAAGAACTAGAAAGTTTTGGGGAGGGGTTATCCAAATCAGAAAAAAAGATCTCTAGAGCACTTCCACAATTTGAAGAAGACCGAATGGATAGGTCTATGTTACGTGATCTATTCAGAGGTTCTCAAATAGAACTAGATATAGATAAAAAAAGGGTTAGTCCACTTGATTTTTTTGATGGTGACAAAAAAAATGTTGAGAGGGCATTTAAAGGTTTTGCTAATATAGAAGCAGAGACACAGACAAAAATAGACAATAATACACTTAGACAACTCAAAAGGATGTTTCCCACAACTGGTAGGGAGACATCTGATTTTCTAACAAGTTTCTTTTTACCATCTAGAGATGATGATGGTGAAATGAGAAAAAGTGGTTTGATGAGGTCAGTAAAACGCCTTACACCAAATATGATGCAGTTGTGGAATATTTTTGCTAAACTTGTTCCACTTATGATTGTATTTGTTGGGGCTTTACCAGCAGCCATAGCTGGTTTAACAGCACTAGCTACGTCTGCACTAGCACTTGCTGGTGCACTTGGGGCAATTGGTGCTCTTGGTCTTTTTGGACTTGGTGTTAGACGTTCTGATGGAATACAAGGTGCATTTAAAGAAATACAAGAAATAATTGGTGATTTGAAAGATGAATTCCTTTCTGCATTTGCACCACTAGCACAAAAATTTGCACCACTTGTAAGTGATGCACTTGATGGATTGACTGCACTATTTGATGTTATAGCTTCAAAAGGAGAACTACTCTTAGAACTAAGAAGTAAAGCAAGAGGTTTTGGTGAATGGATAGCTAAATTCATACCTAAAGCACTTGAAACAATAATAAGGTTTGCACAAGCTACCTCAGACATATTTACTGGACTAGGACAATGGTTATTCAACAACATAGATGATATTGCACTAGGACTAGCTGAAACACTTAGGAGACTATTACCAACACTACAAACTCTAGCACTAACTATTGTAGACATAATACCAGATCTAATACGATTCAGTGAAGGATTCTTAATGGTTACTAATATGATAATTGACTTCTTATCATTTATAGGATTTTTAATAAATCAAATAGTTACACTTGGTGGATTTATGAAAGGAAACACAAAGATTCTTGGATTCCTTATCAGTGCATTTCTAGCATTTATAACAGTATCAAGTATTGCCTCTACAATAATTTCATATCTAGCTGGAAGTGTATTTTCTACACTTGTAAGTGCATTATTATCTGCTGTAACTTCTACATATACATTTTCTAGTTCACTTATAACATACATAACAAGTGCTAGTGGGGCAACAATGGCGACTAGAGCTTTAACTGTTGCACTTGCTGGACTTACAACAGCAGTAATTACATTACTAGCTATAACTGGACTTATAGCACTCACTGGATTGATAGGTGGGATGGCAATGCAGATGAGTGGACTTGCAGATAAAACAAAGATAGCAGAAGGTAGACTATCAAGTTTTGCTAGAACAGCAAAAAATCTAGATGGAACAAATGTAGGAGTAGGAGTAAGTGGAAGATTCAGTGGAAAACCAAAAGATGGTAAAGGTGGTGGAATATCCTATGAACAATACAACACTGTAAACATAGAAGATAGTGACGCAGACCAAGAAGAGATAGAGAGATCATTAAACAAAACAACACGTAGAGGGCATAGTACAGCACCTAGATAAGTATTTTATTTTTTATTTTTTAAACCTATAAAATGATTTTTTATGTCTACTAATACGAGAAGTAGTGATGTTGTACATTTTGAGATGAAAAGTGACCAACTTGAAACATTTAAACCATATTTTAATCCATTTATAGAGGCAGATAACACTGGAAAAATAGATAATCAAACAAACCTATGTGGTGAAACAGTCTCAAAAAAGAATGGACACAGAAATTGGAAACTAACAGTTGACGGGGTTGTGTTACTTGAAAATCTAAACTTATTAATGAAGTATGGTGAACTTGTAGAGACAGTTCAAGTTAACTGTCAATATCCACGTATAAGAGAGCTAAACATATCAGATCTAACGATTAATACACCAGAAGATGAAAAAACACGTGAGAAAAAAGGAGAAAACAGTGAACAACTAAGTTTTAGTTATACACTACAGCTAAAATCACCAGAAACAAAACAAATAGGAGAACAATAATAATTTTTTCTATTATATATGCCACTATCAGAAGACGTATGTAAACCAAAATGTATGAGTGTCATTATAAATGGTGTAGACCTCAACATTATAGAGATAGAAACACACATACAAAAAGACGGAATAGCAGACCTAAACTATTTCACAAACGTAAAATTTAGTTCTGTATGGAAAGACACAAACTATATAGAACAACTATCAGAACTAAACAGTGAAGACCACAGTTCCTATGACCTAGCAAAAGTATACTGTAGATCACAAGACACAAACCATTTAGATCAAGGAAATTGGCAATTAGTACATCATGGATATGTGTCTTCTATAGGTAACACACCAAGAGAAGAAATACTAGACATGGACATAAAAGGTGCAGAGACATTCCTTACATCTATACCAGCTTCAAAAAACTTTGAGACAAAAACCACAACACAAAAAGTTCTAAACTACTTCAAAAAAGAGTTTCTTAAAAATACACCATTTAATAATCTATCAATTAAATCAAGTGTTTCTACAGAAATATACCATGCAGAAGGTGTTAATCTAAGTAGTATAAATCCATCTATGGATATGACATTCCAAGCAAATAGAAATACACTCTATGATGTTATACATAGACTTGCTCAAACAACAAATTCACAATGGTTTTTTAAACCTAAAGAAAATGGATTGGATCTTGTTTTTGGAGACATACAACCACAGACATATACTGGAATACATAATAAAGATGTATCACAAGGTAAAAATGTAGAGTTTATAGAAGACAATGGACTCTATGAGATCTCACCTATAAATATGGTGCGTGTTACTGGTTCTACTGCATATTCTTTTGCTGGTATAGAAATCCCCCATATAACATCTAATTCATATCCATATGCAGAAGCTAAATATCCACCACTAATAAATCCTAACACAGAAGTAGAAGGTATCATTGAAGAAACAAATGATACAACAACAGATAATGCAGAAAAAAGTGCTCAAAAATTACTTAAAAAGAAAATGACAGAGAGTGTGGGTGACCAAATATTGTTTGGAACACCAACAATCACACCATATGATAAAACTATTAGTGAACCAGTTCCAGACTGTCACA
>JAHENH010000076.1 GCA_018609935.1 Halobacteriales archaeon
GTTTAGTGGTGCATCAATCTGTATTGTTGCAGGAATAGAAAAATCCCTGTTGGTAGACATGGATCTATTCACACCACTAACTATACCGCTAGTTATGCTACCTTCTAGTCCGAATGGACTTCCAAGAGCAGCCACAGGTTGGCCCGGATTAGGATTCTTATTTTTTATGGGAAGAGGCCTTGCAAAACTTGGTAGATTTTGTACATCTAAAACAGCAAGATCAGTATAGGCATCCATACCAACAACTGAAGCCTCTTGCCAACTTCCATCCCTAAACCTAACTAATACCTCTTCAGCATTATTTACAACATGCTCATTAGTAACTATATGTCCATTTCTATCATAGATAAATCCAGACCCAATAGAAAAACCCGCTGGACTAATAGATCTAACCATAACCACTGAATCAATTGTACTAGCATACAAACTAGAATAACTACCTGAAAATACAGCATCCCCATTATTAGATAAATTAAGATATGGAGCCTCTCTATATGAGTTCTCTAGATTGTTATTTATGTCCGATTCTTCATTACTACCAAGTAAATTTAAACTAAAAACGTCTCCAGCAATCACACCCATAGATGCTGATAAAACTACAATAGCTAAAACAACTAAAACCCAGTTTTTGGTCTTCATCTCGTAAATTATATAAAAAAATAAACAAGCAAACATCAAAAAAATATTGATGAAACATCATCAAAACATATGATTTATAACAGAAAAATTCTGCAATAAATTATTTTTTCACACTGACTGAAGGAGGAATACCACAGCATCAGTTAGTGAAGAATCTCAGTGATATATAGTGTATACTACCTATAGTATAGAGAGAAAATCATCTGTTTATTTGGGTTTAATTTAGTTTCTCTATTATGTTTTTTAGTTTTTCAGTTGATATATTTTCTTCTTTTGCTATTTTTTCTAGGTTCTCATCTTCTAGTTTATCTTCTTTGAATGGCTTTATTTTATCTTTGTTTTTGTTTGTTTTGATAGGGGTATATTCTGTATCATTTACGTTTAGGTTTACTGCATCCCATCTTGCGTAGTGTCCCATAGAGTCAAATGTCGTTTTTATAGCTTTTCTTACATTCAAATCAATATGTGAAGTTACAAGTTTTTCTTCATTCAATACTGGTCCTTGTTTTACTATTCCAAAGGGATTTACTATCATACTTCCTCCAGCACCAAAATTGAAAAAGAAGTTTTCTTTGTATTTTTTAGGTGTTTTTTCTCCTATATATGGTGATGCTGAAACTACAAAAGTCTGTGTTTCAAAAGCATATTCTCTTATGGCAGGATAGATATCACATCCTTCTATTGCTTTTCTATCTTGAGCTCTTTTATATTTTTCATCATATAGAGTCCAAAACCCAGGCCATGCTGCGGTATGGATTTGTTCCCCCATAGATGTTAATGCAGCCTTAGAAAGCGTCATATGGTTTTCATAACATATTAGTCCTCCAATTGTTCCTATATCTGTCTTGTATACATCAAGGTTGGATGGGTCTCCCTGACCCCAAATCATTCTTTCATGTGCTGTAGGCATTAGTTTTCTATGCCTACCTATCATTTCACCAGATCTGTCAAATATAAAAAGAGAATTATAGATTGTCTCACTTCCAACTCTATCATCTAGCTCATTCACCCCAATTACTGTATTAATATTTTGTTCTCTTATTGTATCTGAAATGATTTCTATTTGTTTATCCTCTACTGATATACTATTTTTTTGTAGTTCCATTCGTAGTTTATGCCAACTGGACGGATTTCTTCCCCAATAGGGATAGCCAGGAATGTGAGCTTCTGGAAAAACTAATAAATCTATATTTTTCTTTCCAGCTTTTTCTATCCATTTACACGTTTTTTCCACTGTCCCCTCTTTGTCATGATACACAGGTTCTATCTGTGCAACAGCAACCTTAAAATTCTCACTCATCTAATAAAACAAAGAAATCTATACCCTTAAACCATTGACAAAATATAGTTAATCCACCAGAAAGAGCTATATTTCCTAAATAAAAGGTTACCGGTATCTATTTTTTCTTTTTGTATTGTCGGCTTAAGGTTTTGATCTGGTTTTTCTGGATTTTTTATTTTTAGTTTTTTTAGTGTTTTATTTGGTTATAATAAAAACATATAGGTTTGTTTGGTTCGGATTTATTTATATGACAAAAAAAGTGGAGAAGATTGCTGTTTTGGGGTCTGGAACTATGGGTCATGGTATATCTGAAGTAGCTGCTCTTTCCGGTTTTGAGGTGGCTATGAGAGATATAGAAGAAGATATTGTTGAAGACGGATATGAGAATATTGAGTGGAGTTTGGATAAGCTTGTAGAAAAAGAACGTATTAGTGAGGAAGAGTCAAAGGAAGCTTTAGACCGTATAGAGACTTTTGTGGATCTAGAAGAAGCTGTAGTGGATGCAGATTTAATTATAGAGGCAGCTCCAGAAGATCTGGACATAAAAAGGGAATTATTTAGTGATATTGATAGTTTTGTATCGGATAGCTGTATCTTAGCAACTAATACTTCTTCTTTACCTATAACTGAGATAGCAGAAGCTCTAGAGGATCCTAGTAGGTTTGGTGGTATGCATTTTTTCAATCCAGTTGTTCGTATGGATCTAGTCGAAATTATATATGGTGAAGAAACTACAGATGAAACTGCTGAAACATTATATGATGTTGCTGAACAGATGGGTAAAACTCCAATATATGTTTGTAAGGATGTTAGAGGATTTGTTGTAAATAATATATTGGATCCATTTATAAATGAGGCTGCATGGATGGTTTCTAATGATGAAGCAGAGATAAAACAGGCAGATGCTGCAATGGTAGATCTTGGATATCCTATGGGTCCATTCGAGCTTGCGGACATGACAGGTATAGACATACAATATGAAATGAAGGAAGAAGCCGGTGAGGAAATACCCCCAATCCTTGAAGAAAAATTCAAACAGGAGAATCTTGGAAAAAAGACAGGTCGAGGATTCTACAGCTATGAAAATGGAGGGGCTAACTATAAACCAGAAGATAAAGAGGGATTCGATACATTAAGAATAGAAGCAAGAATGGTTAACAAGGCAGCAAAACTCATAGAACAAGATGCGGCCAACCCAGAAGATATTGATACTGCAGTAAAACTTGGTGCAGGATTCCCTGAAGGAATATGTAGAAAAGCAGACAAGATAGGAATTGACAAAATAGTAGAAAAACTAGAAGAACTATACAGTGAAACAGAAAATGAAAGATACAAACCATCCAATTATCTAGTAGACCTTGTAGAAAATGGCTATTTAGGTAAAGATTCAGGTAGAGGGTTTTATAACTATCAAGACAAAGAGAAACAGAGCTTCAACACTATAGATATAGAATGGGATGGATCAATAGCTAAACTTTCATTAGACAGACCTCATACAATGAATACACTAAACAAGGAAGTCCTTGAAGAACTAGATATAGGTCTAGAACAAATAGAAAACAAAAACCCAAGATGTCTAGTTATTACAGGAAAAGGAGATAGAGCATTCTGTGCAGGTGCTGATGTCCAAAAAATGAAAGATATGGACAACATAGAAGCAACCGAATTTTCAAACCAAGGAAAAAAAGTATTTAACAAAATAGAAGAATTTAGCTGTCCAGTAATAGCAGCCATAGATGGATACTGTCTAGGTGGCGGCCTAGAACTTGCACTATCAACAGATATAAGAATAGCAACAAAAAGAAGCGAGTTTGGAAGCCCAGAAGTAAATCTTGGATTAATACCCGGATGGGGTGCAACACAAAGACTACCAGAGATAGTTGGAGATGGAAAAGCAAGAGAAATGATACTAATAGGAGACAGATACAAAACAGAAAAAATGGAAAAGCACGGACTAATAAACAAAGTAGCTGAAAACCAAGAATTCGAAGAAAAAACAAAAGAACTAGCTCAAAAACTATCATCAAAAGCACCTATTGCACAAAAACTAGCCAAAAAAGCAATAACAAAAGGACAAGACAACAAACAGATAGGATACGAGCTAGAATCTCAATCATTCGGAAACCTATTCCAAACAGAGGACTTAAAAGAAGGAATAAATGCATTCACACAAGACAGAAAACCAGAATTCACTGGAGAATAAAACTCTTCTTTAAATTAAATTCTATCGTTATATTCCATACCCCCACCAGATAGAGCATATTGAAGTTTAGTTAAAAAAATATGCAGATATAGAGTTGTTAGCGTTTGTAGGTTTCAACTTCAAGGTCTTCTATTTTATCAAAATGTTGTGTGTTTCTTGTTAATTACTTTTTCTTTAGTTTCTAAAGCTATATGTACTAAATTAGCTATTATATTAGGTAATTTCTATAATGATCTATAATCTATCAAGGTCTATTTTTGTGTTGTCCCACGATGTCCATTTTTTTGGTTTTATTTCTAGCCATATCCATCTACGTCCCTGATATAATTTCTCCATATATCCCGGCTTCTGATTTTGGTTAAAATATTTCTGACACCACATTTTTTCTAGATCTTTTATTTTTTGTTCATCTTCTATCTTTCCTGCTTTTCCATCTATCAACACACATTTTAGGTTTAGGTATTCTGTTCCTTCCTCTATACTTATAGAAACATTAGAATTATTTTGTATATGTCTAACCTTTTGTGTGTCCTGTGGTGTGGAAAAATAGATTTTTTCTTGTTTTTTGTCTGCTATATACCAAAGAGGTACTACATGTGGATTTCTCTCTATATCAACTGTAGATAGATTCATTGTTTTCTGGTTTTCTATAAAACTCCATCTTTCTTTTTTATCTAGCTCTATACCCATACTTTCATTTATCTAACTCTACAGTTATTTTTTTGGTGTAAAACTATATACAAAAATCTGAATATATCAATTTTTGTATTATAATACATATTATTAATTGTATTTATTGTTTTTTTGTCGAATAGATTTAACAAATTCAGTCACCGTTTTAAAGCAACAAAGAAACCGCTAAAACAGGCGAATATCTAAGCAGTATGAATAAGTCCATGCATTAGATTTTTGTTTTTGTCTGTTTAAAAGGTTTAGAAGGATGGCTAGTAATGTACCTGTTGTTGTTGCTGCTTTGGTTGCTAATGGTTTGATAGCTGTTTTGAAGTTTATTGGATTTCTTATTACTGGAAGCCCTTCTATGTTCTCTGAGACATATCATTCTATATCTGATACAGGAAATCAAGTTTTTCTTTTGATTGGTATTTTTTACAGTAGGAAAAAGCCAAGTAATATGCATCCTTTTGGTTATGGTAAAGCACAGTTTTTCTATTCTTTTCTTGTTAGTGTGTTTTTGTTTGGTATTGCTGGATGGGAGAGTGTGAAACATGGATTTGAAGCTATACAACATCCAGAGCCTGTGACTACTGGAATGGAGACTGTTTTCGGATATACATTTCCTAGTGTATATGTCAATTATGGGGTACTTATTGGTGCAATATTATTTGAATCATATGCATTTAAAAAGGCATATACAGAGATTCAAAATCAGATAAACAGACATGGTTGGTCTGGAATAAAAGAAGCTTTCTATAAAACAAGTGATGTAACTACACTAACAGCACTAACGGAAGATACTATTGCACTGGCTGGTGCAGGTATAGCATTGTTCGGAATCTATCTTTCACGTATTACAAATAACCCTATATATGACGCAGTATCGGCATTTATTATAGGGATAATGTTGATGTCTTTTGCAGTAGCTCTGGCATGGGAAAACAAGCGACTATTACTTGGAGAAAGCCTACCAAGAGATGTTGAAGACAAAATACGAGATAAAATATCTAGGTGGGAAGGGATACAACATATTGATGGATTTAAAAGCGTATATTTCGGTCCAGAAAAAGTAACAATTGTAGCAGATATAACATTCAAAGAGAATCTAGATACAGATAAAATAGATAACATAATAAAAAATATCGAAGACACTCTAAAAAAGGAAAACCCGCAAATAAAAAATATCTATATAGAACCCGAAATATAAAAAAAATTTAGATGGTAGGGTTTATCTATTTTTTGTTGGTTTCTGTGAGGTGGCATGAAGCCATATTTTTTTGCGTTTTTGGTGTTGGTTTTTCGGATATACATATACTATCAAGTGTCTTTATTGTGTCTGTTGCTTTTTGTTTTTGTTTTTTTGATGTTTTATCTATAAATTTTTCAAAAATGGAGAGTATCTTTTTATCTTGTACTTCTTGTATGTTAAATTCTTTTTTTATTATTTTTTCTAATTTGTCTTTTTGTATTTTTTCTGTTTTTTCAGATGTTTCTAGGTTATAGATTTCATATATTGATTCTATTCCATTTTTTTCTATATACTGTTTAAGGTCTATAAGAAACCTCCAATTTTGCTGTTTTATATTGTATTTTTCTGGTGGAATTATTTTAGGGCATCTTGTATGGAACCTACATCCACTTGGAGGATCTATAGGATCAGGTATGTTTCCAGATAATTCTATTTTTTCTTGGTTATTATTAGGGTTTGGTTTAGGTACAGAACTAAACAGTGCTTTTGTATAGGGGTGTTGTGTGTTTTCAAAGAGTTCTTTTTTATCTGCCAATTCTACTATTTCACCTAGATACATGACCGCTATCCTGTCAGATATCTGTCTAACGACATCTATATTATGGCTTATAAATAATATTGAAAGATTGAATTTTTCCTGTATATCATTGAGTAATGATAGAATTTCTGCTTGTATAGACATATCCAGACCACTTACAGGTTCATCTGCCACCAGAAATTTTGGGTTTACAGATAAAGCTCTTGCTATTGCAGTTCTCTGTTTTTGTCCCCCTGAAAGCTCATGAGGATAACGATCCTTATCTTTTGGATCCATGCCCACAAGATCTAACAATTTTTTTACCCGTTTTTGTATTTCGTTACTTGGTACATTATTTACAAGAAGTGGTTCCGCTATAGACTCCCCTATAGTCATTCTTGGATCAAAACTTGAGCTTGGATCCTGGAATATAATCTGAGCTTTTCTTCTAAACTTTTTTAGTTCAGTTCTATTATATTCCAGTATGTTTTCTCCCTCGAAAAAAATCTTTCCAGAAGTAGGTTCTTCTAGTCTAAGAACGGTAGAACCAAGTGTTGATTTCCCACATCCTGATTCTCCAACCAGACCTAAAGTTTCACCCTTCTTGACATCAAATGTAACATCATCTACAGCATGAACTTTTTTATCTTTATTACTGGTGAAAATTCCTTTATCTGTCCAATAATATTTCTTTAGATTTTTTACGGAAACTAGCATAAAAAATCACTTTTCATCTAGTATAGACGGATCATATCCATCGTTATAGTGTATACATGAAACTTCATCTTCTCTATAAGAAACTAGTTTTGGTTGGTTCCCTTTTTTACATTCATCTATTGTATAGTTACATCTTGGATGGAAACGACAACCATTTGGAGGATCTAATGGACTAGGTGATTGTCCAGCTATACCTCCATTTTTCTCTCTTCCAGGAGTACAACTAAACAATGCCTTTGTGTATGGATGAAGTGGCATATCAAAAATATTTTTTATGTCTGCTTTCTCCATTATTTTTCCTGCATACAAAACTATTAGTCTATCAGCTAAACTGGTTGCTACACTTAAATCATGGGTAACCAGCAAAACACTCATATCAAAGTCATTTTGTATATCTTTTATTAGTGATAATATCTGTGACTGTATAGTAACGTCTAGTCCTGTTGTAGGCTCATCTGCTATTAGTAAATTAGGGTTTGGGGCAAGGGCAATAGCAATCATTACCCGTTGTTTCATACCGCCTGAAAGTTCATGTGGATAATCATTAAAGCGGTTTGTAGGGTTAGGTATTCCAACCTTATCGAGCAGATCTATTGTCTTGTTTTTTGCTTTTTCTTCCGAGAGGTCTCTATGTATTTTTATAGCTTCCTTTATTTGCCATCCAATACTATATACAGGATTTAAAGCTTCATTGGGATCCTGAAATATATATCCTATCTTATTTCCTCTAATATCTTTTAGTTCTTTTCTGGATAAATCCAGTAGATTAGTTCCCTCAAAAAATATTTTTCCAGTGATTTCTATATCTTTCTGGTCTAATAGTCTAGCTATAGATTCTACAGCTACAGTCTTTCCACTACCTGATTCACCTATTATAGATACGGTTTCACCTCTTTCAACATTAAAGGAGATATCATCAACAGCATGTACTATACCTTTATCTGTCTTGAAATTTACAGATAAATTTTTTATAGATAACAGTTTCATATTCTATGTCTTGGGTCTAAAGCATCTCTTAGTGCATCACCTATAAAATTAAATGCAAGAATTGTTAAAAACAGGAAAATACCAGGTATAGTGGAGATCCACCAAGCACTACCTAGGTCTCCACGACCTGAAGATATAACTTGTCCCCACGATGCTACTGTAGGGTCGGAAAGACCTATAAATGCAAGAGCTGCCTCAGATAAAATAAATATAGGTATATTTAGTGTTGCAGCAGTCATAATACTGTTTGACACATTTGGTATTATATGTCTCCTTATTATATATAGGTGGCCCGCACCTATTCCTTTTGCTGCATCTATATACGGTTCCTCTCGTCTCTGTAATGCCTCACTTCTAACTATACGGGCTATACCACCCCAACTTGTAACACCAAAAATAACAATCAATAAAAGTAGATTATGTCCAAACAAATATACAAGTAAAAGATACAAAAAGAAGGTAGGAAATGTAAGTTGTATATCTACATATCTCATAACCATTTCATCTATATATCCTCCAAAATATGCAGCAGAAGTTCCAACTAGTGTCGCTATAACTACAGATATAAATGTGGCTGTAATTCCTACCTGCATACTGACATGCATACCAAGTATTATAAGTGCTAATATATCCTTTCCGTCACCAGTAGTACCAAGAGGATGTTTTAGTGTACCTCTACACAATCCATCTGCTGTCTGTCCTACACATTCTACTGGAACGTAGCTTGGTGTTGAGAAGCCAAACGGTGGCTGATAAGCCTGGTTTGGTGCAACATCAGGTTGTTCGATAAATAGCCAGCCAGCTATACCGGTAGAAAAAATAAAAACAAGAAACAACAACCCCAAAACTGCAGGTTTATTTTTCTTGAACCTATCTATATAATACTTGGTAAGGCTAGGGTTTTGGTATAAAGGAAATAATATATATGATATAGAAAAAATTAAAACCAAACCAAAAATCCAGTCTACACCTGATATATATGTCTGTTCTATATAAATGTTATATATAAAAAACAATGTAAAACATATTGATAACCCAAGAAACAGCAGACTACGTCTTTTTATTCTATACTCGTCGTTTTTTTCCCAGCTTGGATCTTCTAGTTTTCCTATGTCATCCATTATCTATCACTGTAGTCTATTCTAGGATCAACTATTGTGTAGGCTATATCCTGTAATAGATTACCAATTATAGCTATAAACGCAGGTATTAATGTTGTCCCTAAGACAAGTGCTGTATCGCCATTCTGGATAGCATCAAGGCTTAATCTTCCAAGTCCAGGTATACCAAAAACTATCTCTACAAGATATGAGGTAGTCAGTATTATACCCAGCATATCTCCAACAAGTATTGTCGATAGAGGAACCAATGTGGGCCTAAATATATGTCTTGTTAGAATCCTCCAACTGCTAGCTCCTTTAGCCTTAGCTGTCTTTACAAATTCAGCATTAACATATTCCAAAGCATTAGCACGTGCATACCTCATTTCGCTTGCAATTCCAGCAGTAGTAACCACAACTACTGGAGCAATAAGCTGTCTAACGTTTCCCCACGAAAAAACAGGTAGATCAGGATTAAACAGTATAGGGATCCATCCAAGTATAGAACCAAAAACCAGTATTAGTATTATACCAAACCAAAAATTTGGTATACTTATACCAAAAAAAGCAATAAAGGTAGCAATATAGTCTGTCTTACTATGCTGTTTTATAGCTGAATACAACCCAAGACCTATACCAAATACTGTTGATAATAATATGGCTGGTACTCCATACATCAAAGAATATGGATATGCACTAAGTATAGCGTCCACTACAGGCTGTGATCTAGTATCAGACCAACCCCAATTGCCTGTAGCCATATTTATCATATAGTCAATATATCTATCCCATATAGGCCTGTTAAGTCCTTCTTGGATTCTATAGGCTTGCTGGGTTTGTTCTGGGCTTAGACCCCTCTGTGCTGCCTGAAACTGCATCTCAACCAACCTAGTATCTGGTGTTATCTCAAGAAGAACAAAAGTAATAGTCAATATAATAAAAACAGCGAATAGTGTCCAAATTAGACGTCTAGATATATACCATAAAAACCCCATACTCTATATATCTATCTGAAATACCAAGTATTACTATCCCATCCATATCCAAATTCTTCCCTTGGTCCCTCTAGTTCATCCTTATATCCTGTTATTGAGACGCCAAGATTGAGAAAGTTAAAGGGTTGTTCTTTACTTATTTCTCCAAATATTCTACTAAATATCTCTCTACGTTTTTGTTCGTCTGTTTCCGTGGCTGCTGTATTAAAAAGTGCGTTAAAATCAGTATCTGGTTTATAGCCATAATAATTTATTCCTCCTTTCTCTATAAAGAATCCGCGTATGGAGGATGGAGTTCTTGGATATGTATTATATATTATACCAGACATAAGATCCCAGGATTCTTGGCTTAAAGACTTATCTCTTGGACCATTATTATATGTTCCACTACTCCATGGTGGATTATTTCCTCCTTGCCAACTATTTTGGGCATACTTCCTAAGCAACGTATCGAACTTTACACCAGAAACCTCTACTTTAAAACCTAATTCCTCATATTTCTGTGATATATATTCAGCCATTGTCTCAGTAGTTTCTTGGCTTATAGCATATACATACCTCAAAACTACCTGTTCTCCATTTTCATCTATTATTTTATCTCCTTCAAACCTATATGGTGTATCTTCTAGTGCTTTAGATAAATTCGACCTCGCTTTTTCAATTCCTAGGTTTTCATCTACACCAAATTTTTCAACTTTTTCGTCACTATACCATCTAGACCATTCTGGCTGGAATGTATGAGCTGTACTAGCGTATCCTCGAAGAATATTATCTACTATTGTTTTTTTATCTATTAGATATCCGAGAGCTCTTCTTACTTCTTTTTTCCTGAATGCTCTATAGAAATTGCCGTTTGCCCTCATATTGTATATCAATAGTGTTATATATGGCTGTGGAGCAATATTTACATAGACATTTTCTAATGTCTTAAACTGTTGTACTTTGTTTTCAGGTATTCCACAAGTAGTTATCTCATCATTTCTTAAAGATAAAAGCCTTGTACTCTGTTCGGGTATAACTTTATATATAGCCTCCTCAAAATAAGGAGCTCTACTCCACTTTTCACTTAATCCGTCTGTTTCTTTAAGATAATAATCATTGTTCCTGGATGCTACAAATTCTGCTTCACGACTCCATTCTTCAAAGTTATAGGGTCCAAGATTTCCAGAATATGCTAGAGTCTGTACTTCCTGGTCTCTTTGAAGTCCTTCTAGATCATTTGTATCTCGATATCTCTGTATTATTTCTTTTGGCATACAGTATTGTCCCCACATTATAGGTCGAAGAGGGAAGCTTGGATCTACTTCAGGAAGCTGTATTTCAAAAGAAAGCCTTCCAGTCTTTTCTACGGGTATCCACTCACCATTTCGTCTCCAATCTCCTTGGTTTGAATATCCAGCCCAATTATCCTCTGCTTGAAAGACTTCCTCTATCATATACATCCAATCTTCAGCAGTCATATCACCATATCCTCCCCCCCACTCTAAGTTATCCCTCAAAGAAACCGTATATACTCTATCATCATCTGTATCGATGTCAGCCCAAAGAGGGAAGACTTCCTGGCTTGTAGTTATTGCATAAGCACCATCTAGAGTTAGGCCTATACGGTTTGAGCTGGACTGATCAGAAATCCTTAAAAAATTTAAAGATTCGGCATCGGTAGGAGAACCAACAATATAGTTTCCATCTACATCCCTACCACTGTCTCCAGTTGAATTAGATGTATCCGAGGCTGTATTAGATCCTCCAATACACCCAGATAATATAGAAACACCAGAAACACCTAATATTTTAAGTAGGCCACGTCTATTCGGAAAAAATAACTCTGCATCCTCTAAAGTTTGTCTCTTGTCACCAAACCCCATACTACTGTTCAATAAGACATTAACCCTTTTAATATCCACCTACAAAACAAAAACTCATACAACAATTCCTTACTTTCAGTAAACAAAGAATGAAAACAGAAAAATACAATATATAACCTCTTGTATATGATAGTTTTTTTCTATATGATTTAACTGTAAAGGAATATATTCTATACCATGAAGGATGCTAGGTCTATCGCTAGTAGGATATTGAAGTCATATAGTTTCTATATAGTTCTTGGACTGATAGTAGCGTTTGTTTTAGCTCCTATCGCTTGGAATACTAGCCAGTCTACTGTAGCTGTGGTCCCCCTATCTGGTGGTATAGATGGTAATAATGTAGCAGCGACATCTTCTATGCTACATGAAGCTAGTAATGATGCTGATGCCATAGTTATTTTGGTAAATAGTGGAGGTGGTGGTGCTGCATCTAGTGAATCATTGTATCTGGAGACTTCAGCTATCGCGAGAAAAATGCCAGTTGTCGCTAGTGTTGATTCTACTGCTGCTTCTGGTGCATACCAAGCTATTGTTCCGAGTGACTATATATACGCTAAACCCTCCTCGATTGTTGGTAGTGTAGGTGTTCTTTCAACCCAACCTATGGATCTTGAACCAAGTGATACATATATAGCTTCTGGCCCAAACAAGTTAAGCCAAAATCAGCGTCACTATAGTTATATACTTGAATCTGTAAGACGTGCTTTTGTAGAATCCGTATATCAAAACAGAGGGGATAAGATCGAATTAAGTCGTAGCGAACTTTCTCATGGTAGAATATATTCAGGGCCTCAAGCAGTACAAAATGGAGTAGTAGATGGACTTGGTGGGGTTAATCAAGCGATACGTAAGGCAGCAGACCTTGCAGGTCTTTCAACATATAATGTAGAATATAAAGCTCCTAACAGAACTGCAAAATTTCTTTCCAGATCGGCGTTTTTATCAGCAAGAGGTGATAACAAAAAAATGGTTTCATCTAACTATTTTGTAGGTAAAACTAAATCAACAAACCTGTTAAAAATAGCTCCACACTTCATACAAAAACAAAAAACAAACCAAAATATAAACCAAGAGGTATATAATGGAACAACCTGAAATAGCTAAAAGAATAATCTTATTCCTAGGAACAATAGCACTTATTGTATTGATAGTATCCCTGTTTTCTACAATATATACAATACCTACTACTCAAGGACCACAAAAATCTTTTGAACAGAGACATCCAGAATATAACCTATCCAGTCTATCTATAGAACAAATAGAAAAACAAGGAACAATAACAAAAACTTCAAGCCTTGAATCTAATACTGTCTTAATAGATAGAGCCCACAGTAACAGATTCCAAAATGAGGACATACAACCATTTATCTCTGCATTAATAGAGAACGGCCATGAAATAAGGATATTAAGAGAGGACGATGATATAGGTGAAAGACTCAGTAGATCAGATATATATGTAGTCATAGATCCTACAGATGAATATAAAGAAACTGAAACAGATAGCGTTGAACAGTTTGTAGACCAAGGTGGAAGGCTGTTATTAGTTGGGGAACCAAACCGTAAACAGATAAGGATTGATCTTCTATCTACAAAAATAATAACACAAAGAAGTGAACTTACAACTATTGGATCCAAGTTTGGCATATCTTTTGGGACAAACTATCTATATAACCTAGAAGAAAAAGACGGAAACTATCAAAACATAATAGCTAAGACACCTAACACCCTAAACATAGAAGATCTTAATAGAACGGTTATGCATACAGCGACAAAGGTAGAATCAAGTTCAGGTACAAAACTGTTAGTAGCAACAGAAGGAACACAGAAATCTGGAACCCACCAAACAGATACATATCCAGTAGCTATTCAAAAAGAAAATATAATCGCATTAGGAGACAAATCAGTATTCTCAGACAATAGATACAATATAGCAGACAATGAAGACCTAATAAGCTATATAATAGATTATATCACAGGAGACAAAGTTTCAGGACAAATAAACATAAACACAGACAATCAAAACAATCTAAACAAGCAGAAAGTACGAGAACGATTATTTAATTCAACCTAATTTTTCTCTCGCTATCTAAAGATAAAATAATACAGTTTCTTTCATTATATCCCATCATATAATAAAGAATATTTAAAATACGGAATTACTTTTAGGATCTTAAGCGGGTTTATTCATCCATTTTTTATGTTTTTCTGATTTCTGTATTATATGGAGTGTTTTGATTTGTGTGTTTTAGTGGACTTCTATTGCTGGTTTTAGTGGTTTTGCTTTTTTTGCTTTTTTTGTGTTTGTGTTTTCTGGTGTTTTTACTGTTATTTCTCCGTTGAATTCTCTTTCGAAAAGCCATTTTGCATTTTCTAGTGCTTGTTTTTCTTGTTTCTGTGTTAGTTTGTTATGTAGTGAGTGTCTGTTTTGTTGTAGTTGTTGTGCATATTCTACAGCTTGGTCTCCGTGTTTCTGCATTTCTTGTTTTGACATTATTTCCCCTATGATGTCGTCTTTTTCTGTGTTTTTTGCTATTTCAAATGCTTTGTATTTCCATTTGGGGGAGATTATTAATTCTATTTTTTCTATATCTTTTATGTCTGCTACTTCTATTATTTCTCTTATGTCTTGTCTTGTTTGGTCTATTAGTTCTTCTTCAGTCTCATAGTTTTCTGGCGGTCTATACGTTGGCCAGTCTGCATTTGCCACCATACCACTTTTATCTAGTTCATTCCATAGTTCCTCACATATATGTGGAGCTATTGGATATAAAAGACGTACAATAGACGTTAATGTTTGTTTTAGTTTTGCTTTTTCTGGGTTTTTATATTCTATATATGCTTCCAGTGTAGATACAAGATCTTTTATTTCTCTTACAGCATCATTAAAACGGAAGTCTTCATAGTTTTGTGTGGTTCTTTCTATTGTAGCATTAAGTTTTTTATCTATGTATGTTTCTACTTGTGTTTTTTCTCCGTATTCTATATCTTGTTTCGTTATATTCCACAGCCTTTGTAGGAATGTATGGTTGCTTTTAACTCCTTTTTCTTTCCAGTCGAAGTCTCTCTGTGGTAGTGCAGCACTCATCATAAATAGACGGGCTGTATCTGCACCATATTCATCCACTATACGTTGAGGTGATACTATGTTTCCTTTACTCTTAGACATTTTTTCTCCCTCTAATAACACCATACCTTGGGTTAAAAGCTCCTGAAATGGTTCTTTTATTTCTAATAAACCTATATTTTCTAGTACACGTGTGAAAAATCTTGCATATAAAAGATGCATTACTGCATGCTCTATACCACCTACATATATATCAACTGGCATCCAGTTTTTCTCCTCAAATGGCTTACTTTCTAGTTTTGGAGATATATATCTTAGAAAATACCATGAAGAATCTACAAAGGTATCCATAGTGTCTGTCTCACGTTTTGCTTGCCCTCCACAGCTTGGACATTCTGTATGGATCCATTCTTGTACTTCCTCGAGAGAGTTACCTTCAGAGACAACGTATTCTGGAAGTTCTACAGGAAGATCCTGTTCTGGAACTAAAACTGGACCACAACTCTCACAGTGAACTATAGGTATAGGTGTACCCCAATATCGCTGCCTCGATATCAACCAATCCCTAAGTCTATATTGAGGTGTTTTTTCTCCATCTAGATCATCTACCAAGACATCTCTAGCAGCATCACTATCAAGTCCACTATATTCTTCACTATTTATTAATACTCCATCCTCTGTATAGGCTTCATCTTGTATGTCTATACTGTCCGGATTTTCTTTAGGTTCTATTACCTGTTTTATCTCTATATTATGTTTTTTTGCAAAATCATGGTCTCTCTGGTCATGTGCTGGAACCGCCATTATTGCTCCAGTACCCACTTCTTCTACTACAAAGTCAGCTATATATACAGGTATTCTATCATTGTTTGCAGGGTTTATAGCATATAGACCTGTAAACACACCTTTTTTATCCTCTCTAGGTGCTTTTCTCTCTCTTGATATATCTTCTATAAATTCCTCTACTTCGTTGTTATTTTCTGCAATTTCCTCTGTTATTGGATGTTCTGGAGCGAGTGCTACAAAAGTAGCACCGAATATAGTGTCAAGACGTGTAGTGAAGACTTCTATATCTCCATATTCCTCTATTTCAAATTTTACTGTGGCACCTTCCTGTTTTCCAATCCAGTTCTTCTGCATTTCTTTGACACTTGAAGGCCAATCAAGGCCTTCAAGTCCCTCTAATAGATCATCAGCATACTCTGTTATCTTAAAATACCATTGGTCTAAGTTACGGTCCTTGACTATGGAGTCACATCTCCAACATTTCCCGTCTTCTACTTGTTCGTTCGCCAGAACTGTCTCACATGATGGACACCAATTAACTTCGCCTTCCTTATATTCTACGATCCCCTCATTATAGAACTCTCTAAAAAACCACTGGTTCCATCTATAATATCTAGAATCACATGTAGTAATTTCTCTAGACCAATCATATCCAAAACCCATAGACTCCATCTGGGTTTTCATATCTTCAATACAGTTATATGTCCATTCTCTTGGGCTTATATCACGTTCTAATGCAGCATTTTCTGCTGGAAGACCAAAAGCATCCCACCCCATAGGATGTAAAACATCCAAACCCTGCATACGTTTAAATCTAGAATAAGTATCAGTTAAGGTATAATTTCTAACATGACCCATATGTAGCTTCCCAGAGGGATAAGGAAACATACCTAAGACATATATTTTATCATCCACCACATCTTCAGCACTAAACACATCATTTTCCTTCCATTTCTTCTGCCATTTCCTTTCTATCTCCTCAGGACTGTACTCTTCCATGTAGAAAGGATGTATGCTCAAACCAAAAAATCTACACTTTTTCTATAATAAAAAAAGGAAAACTAATTTAGAGTAACATAGAGAAATTAGGATATAAAACCAACCAAAGAATAGAGTAAGACAAAAAAAATATAGAAGTATTTCGAAACTCTTCTTTTTTTCCGTTTTTTATCTCTGGTTATGACAAATCTTTGGACTAACCTAGAAACAGGGCCTAATCCTCCTGAAACAATCAATATTGTAGTAGAATGTCTAAAAGGAGAAAGAAACAAATATGAATACGATGAAGATGTAGGGACAGTAGTTTTAGATAGAGTTCTTCACAGCAATGTACACTATCCAAGTGATTATGGATTTATACCACAGACATGGTATGATGATGAAGACCCCCTAGATGCACTAGTTTTGGTTAAAGATTCTACATTTCCAGGATGTGTAATAAAAGCAAGACCTATAGGTTTAATGCGTATGATAGATGATGGAGAAAAAGACGATAAAATAATAGCCGTACCCAGTGAGGATCCTAGATTCGATGATACAGAAGCCCTAGATGACATATCAGGCCACATAAAAGAAGAGATATTATATTTCTTTGAAACATACAAAGACCTTGAGCCAGGAAAAGAAACGAATGTAGAAGGATATCATAGCAAAAATAAATCTCTAGACGCTATAGAAAAGGCCATAGACCTCTATAAAAACAAGTTTGAATAGAAAAAACTAGACTTGATCAATTACAGAAAAACTAGATGAGTGACATAATAATATATCCTGCATATCTAGACAAACAAAAAACAAGATCGGAGGGAAGAAGAGTATCAAGAGATGAGGCTATAGAGAATCCTAAACCAAAAGAAATTGCAAATGCTGTAGAACAGATAGGATATACATCTATACTAGAAGATAAAAGATATCCAAGAACATGGTGGGAAAAAGGGAGAGTTACAGTTAAAGACTCAGAAGAACCGAAAACCGAAATACTAAGAGCTATCTGTATCTATATAGACGCAATGAGACAGTAATAAAATGATAGATCTACATACACATACATTCTATAGTGATGGTGAGCTCTCTTGTGCTGAACAGGCAAGAAGAGCTGAAATGAAAGGAGTGGAAACATTAGCTATAACAGACCATGCAGACCTATCAAATGTCGATGAAGCTATAAAAAGGGTTAATAGAGCAAAAGAATCAGCAGGAATAGAACTATTATCTGGAATAGAGGTTACACATGTTCCACCAAGAAAAATAGAGAAAGTTGTAGAAAAAGCGAGAAACGCGGGAGCAGACATAATAGTAGCTCATGGAGAAACACCTGTAGAACCAGTAAAAGAAGGTACAAATAGAGCCGCAATAGAAGCAAACGTAGACATACTAGGACACCCTGGACTAATAAAAAGAGAAGACGTTAAAAAAGCAAAACAAAACAACGTCTACCTAGAAATTACAGCAAGAAGAGGGCACAGTCTAGCTAATGGACATGTAGCAAAACTAGCAAAAGAAAAAAACGCAGACTTAGTCATAAACACAGATGCACACGGACCAAATGATTTTATAGATAAAAAAGAAGCTATAAAGATAGCAAAATGTGCAGGACTCAAAGAAAAAAAAGCAAAACAAATAATCAAAAACGCAAAACAAATACCAAAATAAACCAAAAAATTAAAAATAGAAAATTTATAAAAAATATATTATTAAATTAATTTTCTTTTTATCTAACAAATTAAAGTAGTTAGTAGGGTTTATACTATACTAGTCTTAGATATCCTTGTTCTGGTTGTATTAGGTCTCCTCTTCGTTTTAGTGAGTCTATGTCTTTTTCTGTTTTTTCTGGGTCTAGTCCTTCTTGTTCTGCTTTTTCTAGTACGTCTTTTATTGGTGCTTTTCCTTGTCCATGTTCTTTTGTTACATCTTTAACTAGGTCCCTTATTAGGTTCATACGTTCTCTTTGGCTGTGGCTATGTCCGGATTCTATGACGTCTACGTCTAGTTCTCCTGTTTCTGGGTCTCGGCTTACATTTTCTAGTGATGATTTTGTGACTTTTATTGCTCTTTTTGCGTCTCTTGTTTCTACTTTTTGTGATAGCCGTATTCTTGCACTTGCTTCTGCTAGCCTGACTAGTGCTTCTAGTTTTCTTGCTGTTACGGGTACTGCGTCTTCTGCTCCTGACGTTCTTAGGTCTACATAGAAGTCTTCTATTTCTTTTCTTGCTTCATCTGTCATTTTTGGGCTGCAGTTTCTTCTTGCGTATGCTACATATTTTCTTAGTAGTTCTGGAGGTATTTCAGGTTCTACTGCTTCTATTTCTTGTTTTTCGTTGTCTTCTTCCCTTGCAGCCATTTCTCCAGCATAATTTGTTTTTAGTATGTGTTGGGCCAGCCGGGAGTCTTCTTCTTCGTCTGGTTCGTCTTCTGTTGTGAATATTAAGTCGAACCTGGAGAGTAGCGCAGGTTCAAGGTTTATTTGTTCTGCTATTCCTTCATATTCATCGAAACGTCCATATTTTGGGTTTGCTGCTGCAAGAAGTGAACAACGTGATTTCAGTGTGGCATTTATACCTGCTTTAGCTACACTTACTTGTTGTTGTTCTAGTGATTCATGAAGTGCACTCCTGTCTTTAGAATCCATTTTGTCTATTTCGTCTACACATGCTACTCCATTGTCGGCTAAAACTAATGCTCCAGCCTCTAATGTCCATTTTCCGTCTCCGAATTCATCTTTTACTGCAGCCGCTGTTAATCCTGCAGACGTGGATCCTTTACCTGTTGTATATATTCCACGTGGTGCTATTTCTCTTACATACTGTAGTAGCTGTGATTTAGCTGTACCTGGATCCCCCACCAATAATATATGTATGTCCCCTCTAACACGGGATGTATCAGGTAATGTCTTTGTAACCCCAGAGAATAGTTGTAGAGCCATAGCCATTTTTTCCTGTCTATATCCATGTATCGATGGAGCTATAGAGTCTATCATTTTTTCATATATATCTTGACTCCTTGCTAGCTCCTCTATCTTTTGTATGTCTTGGTCTGCTATTTCAAATTCCTCAAAGTCTCTTTCCTCTACCTCGACGTTATTTCCCTCAATATATACCTCAAACGTAGTAGAGTTTTTCCCCGGAGTAGCCCGTAATATACCGGTTGCAGTAACTCTGTCACCAGGAGCTACCTCACCAGTAATCCCTCCCTCTAGGGTTACATCGACATTTTTAGGTGTTTCACCACCCCTAAGTCCCTCAGGAGATTCCTGTACCTGTAGTTTCTGTGAATCTACAAACCTGCTTTTATCCTCTAAAAGTTCAAATGGTCCTTTACGCTCACAGCTTACACACTGATAAGGATCCTTAAACTCTCCAGACTGCTCTATAACTGTCTCCCCTCCACAGCGCTGACACTCAAAGACAGCCTCAACCACCTTAGGCCTTACATCTGTAGCCTTACGTACTATCCCCTCAACAGAGATTAAATGATTAATATCATCAGACCTGAGCCCTCTTATCTTTGTTTTTGGTGAAAAATTTGAAATACGGATCTTAGAATCATCTGATATTTCTACAGCTAATTCAAGATTTCTTAGTGCTGTTTCTGCTTTCTCTATAGCTTTATCTGCCTCATCAACTAGGATGTCCGCAAGGTCAGGATCAAACTGTAAAAGATCAGTATAACCTACATCTAGCTCTCCTTTCTCTACAACACTCGCCATCTCATTTTTATAGTATTCCCTATAGAACTCCTCCCATTTCTCCTCTAATCCAATTGACTCAACATCACTCATAACATATCTACCCTCCTAACTATCTAACTAGTTCTTCACCTTCTTCTATCTTTACCTTACAAGGACAAGGAATCTTAGTATATGCCCTACGTAGAGCATCCTTAGCTATATCAACATCACCAGGATTCATCCTACAGCGCAAGATATTTTGACTAACATCGACTCTAGCAGCAGTGCCAACAGGAGTACCAAAAGCTTCACTCATACCACTAGACACCCTATCAGCACCAGCACCAGTGGCCTGTTTATTCTCACGTAAAACATGATGAGGATAAACCAACACACTCATCTTATACCCCTCCTCAGAGTCCTTCTCCATTTTCTTATTAGCAGCAACCCTAGCACTCTCTAAAGCACTATGTCTAATCTGACATTCTTCCTCAGCCCTCAAAACGACAGAAACGGGATACTCATCATCATCAGCAGACAAATCCCCCATCTCATATTGAGTAACCTTAGAACCAGGTACCCCCTCAATATACTCCCTTCTAGTATACGCCTTACCATCAAACTCTCTATACATACTAGCAGGTTTCCTAGCCATACTTAATCAATCAATACTCAGAGTTCATCTCCGAAAAACCTTCCGAGGTTCACCCAAACAAACTAAACTCTAATACGAAAATACCAGATAATCTAAAAAACAAATAAAGCCAATATTATTCTATATATAAAATCAATATATGATAAGAATATAGACTAATTTAAACTATGAAAGTCACAGTAGATGTAGTAAATGGAATAGAGAAAAACATAGAGATAGATCAAAATACAACATATGAAGACCTAATAAGAAAAGTAGGAGAAACACCCGAGGGGGCAGTAGCTCTAGTGGATGGACAACCACATCCAGAAGACGAAAAAGTCACAGATAAAAAACCTAAAGAAAAAAAAGTAAAAATCCTAAAAACGGTCTCCGGAGGACAAAACCCCTAAAAACAATAGTATATTTTTAGGCTTTAAGATCCTAATAACCACAAAAATCTAGTCCACTGTTAGATGGATTTAATATTTTTAGACATATCTATCCGCAACTATATACCTGTATATTGTGGTTTATTTATGTGTTTGTGTGTTGTTGGGTGTTTCTTAGTTTTTGTGATGTGAGTATGTAATGGAGGATATGCCATGTTTTCTAGGAAGTTTTATGGATGATAAATATATAGTTTGTTGTATGAAGGAAAGAAAGAAGCTAAGTAATTCTCCTAGAGAGCAGGGTATGAGTCCTCCTAGTCGTGCTGTAGAGGAGTTTGAGAAGGGAGAAAAGGTGCATATTGATATTAATAAGAGTCTGCATAAGGGTAGGCCACATCCTAGGTTTCAGGGGCATACTGGTGAAATAGTTGGGAGTCAGGGTAGGGCTTATAAGGTTGAGATAAAAGATAAAGATAAAACTAAGATTTTAATTGTTACTCCTCATCATTTGAAGCGCCCTTAATTTTTGTTCTTTCGCCAATAACAGAATCTTTTATTTGTATTTTTTCTATAGTTGATTTTTTGTCGACTATACAGTTTTCCAGATTACAATTATTTAGTGAGACTTCATCGAATATAATTGAGTTTTTTATTTTTGAGTCTTTGATGTTTGATGTATCTTTTATATATGAGTTTTTTATTTTTGAGTCTTTGATGTTTGATGTATCTTTTATATATGAGTTTTTTATTTTTGAGTCTTTGATGTTTGATATGTTTTCTATTAGGTTTTCTCCATTTAGTAGGTAGTGGTTTGCTTTTAGGTATCCTTCTGGTGTTCCTATATCAAACCAATATCCATCGAATATATATCCATATATTTCTTGGTTTTTATTTATCCATTCTAGGAAAAATCCTGGAGCATCCGGGTTTCCACCCTCATCGAAGTATTTGTCTATCATTTTTATAGTTGAGGCAGGAAAGACATAGCAGGCAGTTGATACAAGGCTGCTTTTTGGGTTTTCGGGTTTTTCTTGCATTTCTTTTATTTTATTTGATTTGTTTATAGAGACAACTCCATAGCTTTTAGCTTGGTTTTTGGATCCTACATCATAACATGCAACACATGTATTCTGTTTTTCTTCATAGAAATCTATTAGGCTATGTATATTAAATGAAAAAAGGTTGTCTCCAGCTATAACGCAAAGATCACTATCTAGGTTTTTTTCCTCGACAAGCTGATCTAGTGCCTTTACAGTACCTAGTTTTTCCTGTTCTTTTTCTGTATATTCTATTACAAGCTCAGGTTTACTATAACCAGAATCTTCTATGTAACTAGCAAAATCTTCTTTAAACCGTTTATTAGTGCTTATATAGACAGAAGATATTCTTTCCTCGTCTTCAAGTTCTTCAAGTATATAATCAACTATCGAACGTCCAGCGACAGGTAATAATGGTTTTGCTCTATCTTTTGTTATAGGCCAAAGACGGGTTGCATAGCCACCAGCAAGGACAACGGCATCCATTATATACAAACCAATTAGAAAGACCGTTATTTATATTCTTTTATTATACCAAACAAAAAATGTCAGACACAAAAAACACAAAACAAAAATATATTAGATAAACAAGATGTCTACCTTTGGTTCTATTTTCCTTTTGAAGATATCTTATATATGATATTTAATTTTCAGTGAGGGTATGTTGGTATAGTTGGTTTGTGTCTTTTACTGATATTTATTTATCTATTTAGAAATATGGGTGTATTTATTTGTTTTTTAGGGTTTTTATGTGTTGTATTTTTTGTTCTATTAGTTGTTTTTTTCCTATGTCGTGTCGGGCTCTTAGTGGTTCTGTTATGTTTAGTGCGTTTCCTGCTTTTTTTTCTGCTTTTTCTATGGTTTCTCCTATACCTACTGTTGCATATGATCTGGAGGTTGTAGTGTATATGTTTCCTTGTTTTTCTTCTACGCTTGCATAGAACAAAATCGTGTCATTACCATTTGGTTGTTTTGGAGTTATTTTTTTTCCTTTACTTTTTTCTCGGTTTTCAGGGTATCCACTAGGTACAGCATATTTACATACTGTAGCCTTTTTTGAGAAACTTACCTCTGGTAGAGTTCCCTGTTTAGCTTTTTTAAGTATGTCTTTTAGTGGGGTTTCTAGTATGGGGAGGACATTCATTGCTTCAGGGTCACCAAATCTTGCATTGAATTCTACAACTTTTGGGCCATCGGCTGTAAGCATAAACTGTCCATACAGTATTCCCCGATAACTATCAAGTTCTTCTATTGTTTCTTGCATAATGGAGACTGCATCATCGTAGCCTTTCTGTTCCATAAATGGAAGCAAGTTTCCAGAATCGTTATAGCTACCCATACCGCCAGTATTAGGTCCCTTCTCACCCTCATATGCTCTCTTATGATCTTGTACAGCAGGCATTGTCTGTATCTCCCCATTTGCAACAAATGCTTGAAGTGTAAATTCTTCACCTATTAGTCTATCCTCAATTATAAAAGACTCATAGCTTTCCTTCCCTATCATATCCTGAATATATTCTTTAGCCTCATCTTTAGATATCTGGTCACCAGTAACCTTTACACCCTTACCACCAGTCAATCCCTCAGGCTTTACAGCCACATCACCATCCCTAGACTCAATATAGCTTACAGCTTCATCTGGATCCTCAAAGACCTCAAAGCTAGGACATCCCTCTATACCGTTCTCTTTCATAAAACGTCTGGCCCACGGTTTATCGGTCTCTATTTTTGCATCCTCCTTTTTAGGTCCAAAACAATATATGCCAGTTTTTTCAAGTTCATCAGAGACACCTGCAGCTAGTGGTGCTTCAGGACCAACAATAGCAATATCTACATCTTTTTTTTCAGCATAATCCACAACCTCTACTGGATCCTTTGTATCCATCTCTTCCACGTCTTTTGCTAGTTTTACGATACCAGGATTTCTATTATCTACAGCTGCAAAAAGTTCTACATCACTGAGTGCCCATGCAATTGCATGTTCTCTCCCACCGGACCCTACAAGTAATACTTTCATGTTTAACAGTCAGATAATAAAAAATAAAACTCTGTCGTAACAGACCCAAACACCTTTCTACACAATATAATGATGAAAATTATTGAGGATGACTACAAATAATATATTTTTTAGATATACTGGTTTAATTCCATTCTTCTAGTCCGTCTTTTAGGTTGTATACTTTATCTCCATTTATTCCTCCATATGCATCTAGCATTGCTGCTGCTTGACGTGATGCCTCTCCTCTTTCACATACTAATATTATGGGTTCTTTTTCTTCTAGTCTACCTAGAAATCCAGTAAATTTGTTGAATGGTGCTGATATAGAGTCTGGAATATGCCATTCATTATATTCATCTGGTTCTCTTACATCAACTATTGTTGCACCGTTTTCTATCAATTCTTTAGCTTTTTCTACAGATATTTCTTTACCCATTTAGAAAAAATGAGGTAGCCACAATACAAAACTTTATATAAATGTCTTTTAGTTCACCAGATGTAGAAAATGAAATCATACTTGTGGGTAGATCAAATGTAGGGAAAAGCGCAATAGCAAGAGAACTAATAGGAAAAAAATTCACGGTAGGAAAACGCCCAGGAGTAACACTAGAACCAAACCATTGGATCGAAAACAACTTTGTATTAACAGACATGCCAGGTTTTGGGTTCATGGAAGGGATAGATGAGCAAAGAAGAGAAAAAATAAAAGACAATATAGTCAGATATATAGAAAAAAGAAAAAACAAGATACTACTAGCAATACATGTAATAGATGCTAACTCGTTTGTAGAAATTGTAGATAGATGGGAAAAAAGAGGGGACATACCACACGATATAGATCTACACGAATTTTTATTAGACCTAGAAATAAAAACTGTAGTCGCAGTAAATAAAATTGATAAAGTAGATAACAAAGACAAAACACTAGACAAAATAGGAGAGAGGCTAGGATATTTACCTCCATGGAAACAATGGAAAGATACACTAGTACCAATTAGTGCAAAACGTGGATCCACGCAAAAACTAAAAGACTGCATACGAAAACAACTGGAAAAACAAAACAAAAACCAACTATACAAACACATAAACTAAGAAATTCTTAAATAAATATATTAAATTCTATGTAAATAATTGTGAACTACCCCGACTTACTCACTCACTTCTTTTGCTCCTTGAGGGAGGAGGGTTAGCTTATAAAGAGTTAAAAAAGGTCCTTAGTTAGAATTTAAAATATTAGATTAATTTTGTATTAAATTTGGTTAAATTATTGGTTCTATGAATATATGTTGATGTTTTAGTCTAGGTTGTTTTTTGTTTCCTTCTTTTATATATTCTATTAGGTTATATTTATAGAGTAGATTTAGGTCTCTTTGCACTGCTGCTGGATCCCTATCTAGTTTTCTTGCAAGATCCCGTATTGATTCAGGTTTTGGTTTGTTTTTTATTTCTTCTATGAGGCGTTTTCTTTGTTCTGTTAGTATTTTTTTTGCAGCTTCATGTCTTAATATTATAGAATCTCCAAAACCGTTCTCCGCTAGTATCTTCACTAGTTCTAACCTATCTAATGATTTTGTTACAGGCATATTTTCTATTCTACCACATATCTATATCTAACACATGGGAATCAGACATGGTAATAAGTTATTAGTTTTAGATTTTTTATGTATATATAAGTATTGATATAGTAGATCAACAAATATATAATATGTGTACCTATAGACTAAACTAAAAAAAGTTAACTATGTTGATTTAAAATATCAATTAAAAATATTGTCTTATGGATTGTCGATAGAATCCCAGAAACCAACCCTGGCGAGTATAAAAGTATTGTTGTCCACCTTGGAGGTAAAGTGTATCCAGGTTTTGGTTGTCCAGATGAATTTTCTGTATCACTATATTATAGAGACCCTGTAAAAAAATGAAAACATAGAGATTGCCAGGATAGACAGTAACCATAGCTATATTCATATACATAGATTTTATAGAAGAGACTCTAAAAAAGAAAAGATAGACATAGATACCTGGCAGGAAGCCCTAAAATTTTTAGAAGATAACTGGAGAACTTATACTAAAACATATTATAAAAGTCATATAGAATAAACTAATATACCTGGATTTTTCGATCTATTTTTTTAGTCTTAATACATCGTAATTTCTTGTGTCTCTTTATCTTATATGTATTTAAATGGATACAAAGCAATCTCCAATTCTTTATACAGGGATATAGTGGACTTCTTCCCCCATAAAAATATGAATTTAAAAAAATGAAAATATATTTTATCTAAAAAAACGAAATATAGTATCCCCATCATACATAAAACAAAAAATTCTTATGTTACTGTGGTATGAGAGAGTAAAGACTTAGAAAGTGTAGTTTATGCAGTTTAAGCCCTTCATAAATGAAATAAAAACCTCAACTATTTATTAATATTAAAAGTAGTTTATGTTGTTTGTATTTTTATTACGTCTCCGTTTTGTAGTGGTTTGTTCCCTATTTTTCTGTTTGTTTTTGCGTCTATAGCATGCAGATATTTTTCTCCTATGTCCGTATGTATTTTATATGCTAAGTCTTTTGGTGTGGATCCTTTTGGTAGTAAGTATGCATCTGGTAAGATTTGCCCTTTTGAGTCGGTCCATTTTGATGCGTCTTCTACTGGATAGGCTGTTATAAGTTCTAGTTTGTCAAATACTAGCGTGTTTATTGATTTTTGTACGCCTGTTCCTCCATATTTTTCTATTAGATTTCGTATTTTTTCTAGCGATTTCTGTTGTTTTTCTGTTATGTCTCTTTTTATTTTGAATGATGTGTCTCCTGGATCATATCTTAGTATGTTGTTTTCTGCTCCATTACGTAGTGCGAGTTCTGCTTGTGCACTTGTTGGTATTGCATCTCTAGAAAGAAGTTTTTCTATGTATCTTTCTGGAGCGTTATCTATTTTGTTTGCAGACACCAACAATGGCTTTGTTTTTCTTATTTCGGCTGCAAACTTTTCTATTTGTTTGTTTTCCCATTTTTTTATTGGTTTATCATTTTTTCGTAGTGCTCTTTTTATCTGTTCTATAGTTATTCCAAGGCCTGTTAGGTGTTCAGCTAATCCTTTTTCAACTTCGGTTTTTTTCTTTAGTCTTTCAAAGTCTTCTCTTATTATTTCTGTAATCCATGCATCAAGTTCCTCTTCTATAAAACCAAGGTCTTCTGTTGGGTCATGTGTCCCTTTTTCTACTGGTTCTCCTTCTATGTTTGTGGATCCAGAGCTGTCTACTATATTTATTATTCCATCAGCACGGCGGAGCTCATCTAAAAACTCATTTCCAAGACCTTTTCCTTCATGTGCTTTAGGTACAAGTCCTGCAACATCTATTAGTTCAACCGGAACATATCTTTTACCGTTTTTACAGTTACCACACCTCTGTTCTAGTTCTAGACAAGGACACTCTGTTCTTACTCCAGCAATTCCTTGATTTGCATCAATAGTTGTAAATGGATAGTTAGCTGTCTCAACATCAACAAGTGTAGCAGCCTTAAAAAAAGTAGATTTTCCAGCATTAGGCTTACCCGCTAGTCCAATCTTAAGCATTAGATAAAAATAGCAAGGTCTTAGTTCGTATTCTTTATTTCGATAATATCCAATTAAATAATATGGAAAAAGACATCCAAAAACTCGTAATAGGAGATATAGTAACTATATTATTGTTTATAGGGCTTGGAACTATGCGGCATAATTCAGGTATAGCTGGAATAATAGAGACAGCCCCAGCATTCCTTATAGGTTGGTTTTTAATCGCACCAATAACCTATTCAGACAATCTAGACAGCTATAAATCATCCATAATATACATGACATTCTGTTGGATTATAGCAGCCACTATAGGAGTAATACTTAGAGCAACACCAGTATTCCCAGGTTTTTCACCAACAACTTTTTTCACAGTCATGGTTATTACAGGAATTATATTTCTAGTTGGATGGAGATCAATATATATACTAATTAAGGGATATATAGGATCCTAGCTCTACTGGTTAATTTACTAAATAAATCTTTTAACGATTGTTTTTTGAATTTGGAAATAGTTAACTTCTCGATACTTGAAAGATAAATAATGAATACAGATAAAAACAGCCTACTAGATGTATTGTCTAAAAATATAGGTCTATATAGAGATATATTTAGTTTAGTTTACACTAAGAAAAATCGTCTACTTTATGAGGGGTCTCTATTAGGTAGAGGTATAGATGATAGTTTTTTGGATGACAGAGCTGGGTTTATAGGTGGTTTTGGGTTATTTGTGGGAAAATATAGATTTCTGGAGGTTTTGGGTTGATGGATAAGGCTGCTTTGATTATTTTGGATGGCTGGGGGGAAAGAGATGAGGTTGAGCGTAATGCTGTTTTTAATGCTGATACTCCTAACTATGATAGATTGAAAAGCGAGAAGAAGCTTGGTTTGTTGAAGACATATGGTAGGTCTGTTGGGCTTATTGATGGTGTTTTAGGTAATAGTGAGGTAGGTCATTTAACATTGGGTTCTGGCCGTATTGTTAATCAGCCTATATCTAAGATAAATTCCGCTATAGAAGATGGAAGCTTCTTTAAGAATGATGTATTAGAGTATGCAGTAAAATCAGGTAGGAACCTTCATTTTATGGGTTTGGTTAGTGATGGAGGTATCCATTCATACCAGAAACATCTACATGCGCTACTAGAGCTTGCAGATAAACATGATAGGTCACCATTTATTCATGCATTTTTAGATGGTAGGGATACACCTCCAAAGAGTGCTAAAAAGTATATAGAACGTCTAGAAAATAAAATAGAGTCTAGTTGTGGAGTTATTGCTACTGTTTCTGGTAGATATTATGGTATGGACAGAGATGAAAGATGGGAAAGAACAAAAAAAGTGTATGATGCTATAGTCAACAGAGAGGGGAAGAAAGCAAAGACAGCAATTCAAGCTATAGAGAAAGGATACAATAGAGATGAGACAGATGAGTTCATATCTCCAACAACCATAGAAGGAGGGAAGCCCTTAGAGGATGGTGATTCTGTCGTTTTCTTTAATTTCCGTGGGGATAGAACAAGACAGATAACGGATATGTTGAATGGACTAGGTGATTGGAGAGATATGGGTCTTGATATAGATTTTGTTACTATGACAGAATATGATAAAGAATACAGTCTTCCTGTAGCGTTTTATTCTGAGACTCCTAAAAATACGTTGGGTGAAGTTATATCTAATAATGGATTAAGTCAGTTTAGGATTGCTGAGACTGAAAAATATGCTCATGTAACATATTTCCTGAATGGTGGTAGAGAAAAAGTATTCAAGGGAGAAAAAAGACAGATAATACCTAGCCCTGATGTTTCTACATATGATGTAGTTCCGGAGATGAAAGCATATGAGGTTACGGAGAAGGCAAAAAAAGCTGTTGACAACTATGATTTTTTAGTTCTAAATTATGCTAATCCAGACATGGTTGGACATACTGGTGACTATAGAGCAACTATAAAAGCCTGTGAAGTAGTAGATGAATGTGTAGGAGATCTTACAGACTCACTATTAAATAATGGATATGAAGTTATTATTGTTGCAGACCATGGAAATGCTGAAGATATGGGTACAGAACAAGAACCTCATACAGCCCATACATTTAACCCTACTCCATTTATATATCTTAATGGAACTGGACGTATAGAAGAAACAAAGGAACTACGTGACATAGCACCTACTATATTAGATTTGATTGGTATAGATATACCAAAAGAAATGACCGGAAAACCACTAGTCTAATATCTTCTTAAAAAATTAAAAAATTCCTTTACACCTTTTTATGTATTCTTTTATTGTTCGTTATTATTGAAGTTGTATTTTTATATGTAAAGGAAAACTTTGTATATATTTATTTTTTATAGGGGGGATGGGTTTTTTGTTTAAAAAGAGGATTGTTTGTATTTTTTAGAGTTTTTTATGTTTAGTTTAGGGCCATTCTGGTTCTTTGTCTATGAGGACTGTTGATTCTCCGTCTACTAGTAATTCGTCTTCTTCATTGTATATTTTTGCTGAGAGTCTGTATCTTCCGTCTCCTATTTCCTCTTCTACTTTGCATACTGCTTTTAGTCTTTCTCCTGGGTATGCTGGTTTTAGGTATTTTAGTTCTTCTGATAGGTATATTACTAGTCCTGGTAGTCGTGCTAGTGCTGAGCTTATTAGTCCTGATACTAGTGTTCCGTGTACTATTCTTTCTCCGAATCTTGAGGTTTCTGCGAAGGAGTCTTTCAGGTGTAGTGCGTTCATATCTCCGCTTGCTTCTGCGAACTGCATCATGTCTTCGTCTGTTATTGTTTTTGAGAATGTTACTTCGTCTCCTACTGTTATTTTGTCGGGGTCGTCTACTGTGCGTTCATAGCTCCAGTCTTTTTTTTCTTGGGCTCCTAGCATTTTTTTGTTTGCTTCTATGAGTCCTTCAAATAGTTTTTGTGATGCTCTTAATGGCGCATTTTGGTTTATTGACATATTATTCATAAGTATCATAATGCTTTATAAGTTTTCTGGCTCTAACGGGTTTTTTTACCATCTAATGTTGTAAATGACTTCTATTACCGTCTAATACCATAAAAAGCCATAAATAGTTAGAGGTTATATACCTATATAGAATAAATATGGCAGAAGATAATAATTCTTGGCTACCATTAAATCTAACAAAGCAAATGCAGGAAGCAAGTGAAGACGCAGTAGCAAAACAAACCAAAATGTTAGAAGCATGGCAAAACACACTATCACCAACAGCAATGATGGGAGCAGCAACATTCAAAACAAGAGTCCAAAGTGGGGGAAGAATAAGCATACCAGACGCAGAAAGAGACGCACTAGACATAGATGAACGAGACATAGTACAAGCAATAATCCTACCAATAAAAAGAGGAAAACAAGAAGAAGAATAAAAAAATGATACAACAAAAACTAATCCAAGACATATTCAACCTACAGAAAAAATACATAGAAAAAACAGCACAAACAATAGAAAGAGGAATAGAAACACAAAACAAAACATTACAACAACTAAACAACCAACAAACCCCACAACAACTACAAAAAAGAACACTAAAAGCAACCAAAACAGCAATAAACGCATATCTTGACGCAACAGAAGAACTACTACCAAACCAAAAACAAACAATACAAGAAATAAAAACACTATCAGAAGACACATTCAACACCATGGAAGATGCAAACGAAGAAACATGGGAAAAAATACTAAAAAACCTAGAAAGAAACATAGAACTCTACCAAGAAACAACAGAACAAAACAAAGACCTACTATACATATGGATAGACCTAACCATAGAAACAATAGAAAACATAGAAAACCAGACAGTAAACACAGTAGAAAAAACAACAGAAACACTAGAAACTACACAAAAATAAAAAAATGTCTGAAAAAAACCAAAACCTAGACTGGATAGAGAAGACAAATGAAGCATTCATGGATGCTATGGAACAAAACACAAAAATGCAACAAGAATTCATAGATTCATGGACAAAAAACATGGAAGAATCACAGATAGACCCAGAACAAATGCAGGAACTATATCAAAGCTATGGAGACGCATTCCAAAAATGGACAGAAGCAACAGAAGAAGCAAGCGAAAAAATATCCCAACAAGTATCAGAAGGAGAAGAAGTAGACATAGAAGAATACAGAGATATATGGCTAGACGCAGCAAATGAAGCACTAAAAGAAATAATAAGCACAACAGCATTCGCAGCAGCCATAGGAGACATACTAGAAGATACCTCCCAGACAACACAACAAATAGAAAAAACAGTACAAGACACACTAAGAACAGCAGGATTAGCAACCTCAAAAGACATACAAGAAGTAGGAGAAAGACTAGTAGAACTAGAACGTAGACAACATGAACTACAAAGAAAACTAGAAGAGGTGATAGAAAACCTAGAATGAAAAACAAACAAAAACAGGTTTTGAGAAACCTATAGATATGAGTGAAAAACAAAAACAAATAATAGACCAAGAAGACATATGGAGGACCTACCAAAGACAATTTCAAGCATGGACAGAACTACTACAGGAAGCTATGCTTGGAAACCAACTAAACGGAGACACAGAAATACCCCACGAAATATGGAAACAATGCAGAGAAGAACTTTGGGGATGGACAGAAATACTAGAAACAGGAGATGAAGTAAACGACAATATAAGAGAAGAAATAGAAGAATTCAGAGAAAAAATAGAAATAGCTCCAGAAAGAATAGAAGAATTCAGAGAAGTAGAAGTAGGCCCCACCGAAAGTGAAATAGTATATAAAGAAAACAAACTAGAACTACTCCACTACAAATCAGACACAGAAAAAAAACATAAAACACCTATATTACTAGTATATGCCTTAATTAATAGACCATATATACTAGATCTACAGCCAGGAAAAAGCGTAGTAAAAAGACTACTAGAAAATGGATTCGATGTATATATGATAGACTGGGGAAGACCCAGCCATCTAGACTCCTCACTTTCATTATATGATTATGTAGACAGATACATAGACAACTGTGTTGATGTAGTAAGAGAAACATCAAACGTAGAAGACATAAACATACTAGGATATTGTATGGGAGGAACCATGAGCACAATGTATTCAACGCTACACCCAGAAAAAGTACGAAACCTAGGACTTATGGCATCAGGCCTCTACTTTGATGGAACTGGAGGCCTCCTAGAAACTTGGGGAAATGAAGAACACTACAACCCAAGAAACATAAAAGAAATATCCGGAAACGTACCAGGAGAATTCCTAGACGTTGGATTTGCACTAATGAATCCAGTAGAAAACCTATTTACAAAATACCTACACCTATATGACAACCTAGAAAATGAGGATTTCGTTAAAAACTTTGCGAGAATGGAAAGATGGATATGGGAAGAAGTAGACGTAGCAGGAGAAGCATACGCAGAATTCCTAGAAAAAATGTACCAACAAAACCAACTCTATAAAAACGAACTACAACTAAACGGAAAAAACATAGACATAAACAACATAGACATGCCAGTACTACAAATAATAGCAGAATACGACCACCTCGTACCCCCAGAATCAAGCAAAAAATTCAACGAAGCCCTCAACACAGAAACAGAAACATACGAATTCCCAACAGGACATGTAGGACTATCAGTAAGCTCAAGATCACACAAAGACTTATGGCCAAGAGTAGCTGAATGGTTCGCAGGAAGATCAGAACCAATACAAAAACAAAAAACACAAAAAGAACAACAAACACAGAAACCGCAACAAGAAGAACAAAAAACACAACAAGAACAAAAAACACAACAAAAAGAAGATGCAAAGACGGGCAGAGATATCATAGAGATGAAAGGAATAGGAGAAACCTATGCTAGTCGACTCTACTCTGAAGGCATAGAAACAATAGAAGATCTTGCAAACGCAGACATAGAAAAAGTATCTAATACATCAGAAGTATCCCAAGAAAGAGCTAGATCCTGGATAGAACTAGCCAAAGAGGAAATAAAAGAATAAAAAATATATAAATCTAGATACTTATAATATATGTGAACTGCAAATTAGTAAAAAAACTAAAATTTAGCTCTTTATATTTTATACTTTTTATCTAAAAAGATTTATACAGTATTTTATCTATTTATTAGATTTATTTTTATTTTGGCTTAAATACTATTAGTGGTTGGTCTTTAGTTTCTGTAGATTCAATATCTATTGTTACTTTGTTTCCTATATCTAGGTCTTCTTGGTCTATTTCTCTTACTTGTCCTGTGATTCTTGCGTTTCCAAATGATGATATTGCTACATGGTATGGTGCGTCATCTTTGAAGTCTGGCGCCGCAACATTTGTTGTTGTATATGACTCTATTGTTCCAGTATCTGGTATTTCTGTCTGTGTTAGGTCTGTAGATGAACATGTTGGGCATACTCTCTGTGGTGGTACTGATGCATGTCCGTTTGGACATTCTAGATAGAATCCTTCTCCACTTTCTATTGCTTCTATAAATTCGTCGTATCCCTCATTTTGTGTTGCTTGACTCATTTTTGTAGTATATGTACTGTTGTGCTGGCTACCGTTCCTCCAGCATTATGTGTTAATCCAACTTCTGCATTTTCTGGTGCATTTGGGTGTTCTCCTTTTAGTATTTTTACCATTTCTGCTATCTGTGCTGCTCCTGTAGCTCCTACAGGATGGCCTTTAGCTTTTAGGCCTCCAGAAAGATTTACTGGTAGACTTCCATCCTTTGTTGTTTCTCTATTAGTTGCTGCCTTAATAGCTTCACCATGTTCATAAAACCCTAAGCCTTCAAGAGCCATGACTTCTGCTATTGTGAAACAGTCATGTACTTCTACTGCATCAACATCATCTATACTTACATCCGCATCATCAAATGCTTCTCTTGCAGCCTCTGTTGTTGCTGGAGTTTTAGCAAGATGTTTTCTGTTTTGTAGTGCAAGAGAATCTCCTGCTTGTCCTGTACCTATTATGGATACAGAACCATCTAGTCCATGTTCTTTCGCATATGTATCACTTGCAACTAATAGTGCACTTGCTCCATCAGATATTGGACAACAATCATATAGATATAGTGGATCCGACACCATAGGAGCCTCTAATACATCAACCATATCTATCTCTCTTTGGAAATGCGCAAGCTCATTTTTCGCACCATTTTTATGGTTTTTGATAGCAATATTACCAAGATCTTCACGGCTACCTCCAAACTCATTAAAGTAAGCTCTTGCCATCAATGCATAGGCTCCAGGAAATGTAACTCCTGCTTTTATTTCATATAGTGCGTCTGCTGCTGCAGCTAGTCCTTCTGTAGCTCCAGCTGTACCCATATTGTTCATACGTTCGGCACCTCCTACAAGTACAACATCACTTTCACCATTACGTACTTCTTTTACTGCCTCACGGACAGCAGCACCACTAGATGCACATGCACTTTCTACACGTGTAGCTGGAGCGCGAACCCCAGCGGCCTGTGCCATCTGAGGACCCTGGTGTCCCTGTAGCTCTGAGAGCTCTGCTATAAAGTTACCATAATAGACCATATCAACATCATCTCGCTTTATACTAGAACTCTCAAAGGCTTTCTGTGCAGCCTCACCAAACAAGTCACGAGTAGTCCTATCTGGATACTCGCCAAAACTGGTGAGGCCAACACCAACCACATTAACCCCTTCCTCTTCGCCTTTAGGCCTTTCAGCCGTTTCAACTTCTGTCTTAGACATATTAATTTATTGTATCTTGTGGCCTAAATCCTTTTTCTAAATAGGACAAAACCACTCTAACTAAACATTCACAACACAATAGCATAAGTCCACCGCACAAACCAAAAAAACTATAATGATAAATCTAAATAAACAGTTTTTAGATGTCTCTAATCTAAAACTCTTTTTTAGGTATAAAAGAAAATAAGATTCAGATAATCTGTATCTATCCTCTACCTTTAGGACAGGAGTAGTTCACCCTCTTTCCATTCCTCCGTTTATGCTTATTACTTGTCCTGTAATGTATGATGAGTTTTTATGTGCTAGGAATCGTACTAGGTTTGCCACTTCTTCTGGTTGTCCGAACCTTCCTAGTGGTATATCATCTAGGAGGTTGTCTTTTACTTTTTGTGGTACTCCTTCAAGCATTTCTGTTAGTATAAACCCTGGTGCTACACAGTTTGCTGTTGATCCAGATGAAGAAAGTTCTAGTGCTAGTGTATATGTGAACCCATGTAGTGCGCTTTTTGTTCCTGCATAGTTTGCTTGTCCAAAGTTTCCTTGTTCTCCAACAACACTAGATATATTTATTAGGCGTCCATGTTCTGCTTCTTTTATATCTCCATAGAATGTACTTGTACAGTTAAATGTACCATTTAGGTTTACATCTACAACTCTATCCCAGTGTTCTCTTTCCATATCCTCAAATTTTCTATCCACATTTATACCCGCATTATTAACCAATACATCTACTCCGCCAAACTTATCATGTGTTTTTTCAGCCATATCTCTTACGGCATCAAGATCTGTTACATCTGCCTGTATAGGAATAGCTGTCCCACCATTTTCCTCTATCTCATCTACAACTTGTTGTGCCTTTTCTTTTGATGCATGATAATCAACAACTACCTCGGCACCATGTCTACCAAGTTCAAGAGCTATTTCTTTACCAATACCCCTAGAAGCTCCCGTAACCACACAGGTTCTATCTTCAAAATACATCTATATATAGATTCACTCTCCACTATTCATGTTTCTTTTCATTTTATACAAAAACAACCAATAGATATAAAGATAAGACAAAGACACAATATCTAATTTTTATATAGTTAAAAAATAAACTTAAACAATATAATAATTTTATCTATAAAATTTCTATCCAATCTGTACATACTATACCTCTATCTAAATATAGTATGTTTTTTTATAATTTATTTATTTTTTTATTCTGTATTTTTTTGTTTATTAGTTTTTTTGTGGTTTTTGTTTTGGCAAAAATTAAGTATAATGTTCTCTCAGTAGGTATATGTCGAGGTTACCTATTCATTCTATTGATGGAGATTCTATTGAGGATGAGACAGATAATAGAAGAAAGGAGATAGAGGATAGGACTGAAGTTTCTCTTGGTTCTATTGGTGATTATAGTTTTGATGGTGAGACTGCCGAGAAAAATATTGAGAACATGGTTGGTGGTATACAGGTTCCTTTGGGTGTTGCTGGTCCTTTAGAGATTGAGGGTGGTTTTACTGATGGTGAGTATTATGTTCCTATTGCTACTACTGAGGGGGCCTTGGTTGCTTCTGTTAACCGTGGGTGTTCTAGTATAACTGAGAGTGGTGGTGCAGTTTGCCAGGTTTTTAAGGATGCTATGACTCGAGCTCCAGTTTTTCGGGTTGCAAGTCCTATGCATGCTAAAAAAACTATAGAATGGATTGATGATAACTTTGATGTGTTAAAGGAGGAAGCCGAATCTACTACAGAATATGGGGAGTTGTTGTCGATAGATCCGTATGTTTCTGGTGATTCTTTATTTCTTAGATTTTCTTTTGATTCAAAGGATGCTATGGGTATGAATATGGCTACAGTTGCTACAAGAGCTGCCTCAGAGATATTAGAAGAAAAAACAGATGCTGACCTAGTTGCTCTTTCAGGGAATATGTGTGCTGATAAAAAACCCTCTGCCATAAATGCTATAGAAGGTAGAGGTAAAACCGTAGTATCAGAGGTAGACATAGATCGAGATACTGTAAAAGAGAAACTTAAGACCACACCTGAAAAAATACAAGAAATAAACAGACGAAAGACATTCATAGGTAGCACCAGATCTGTTACACTTGGAGCAAATGCACACGCATCAAACATTGTAGCTGGAATTTATCTTGCTACAGGACAGGACATAGCACAACTAGTAGAAGGAAGTGTATGTATAACAGACATAAAAACAAGAAAAGACGGGGGTCTAAATGCAACTGTTACACTTCCATCTATTGAGGTTGGAACAGTAGGTGGAGGTACAAGACTTGACACCCAAAAAGAATGTCTATCTATACTTGGCGTAGAAGGAAGTGGGGATCCACCAGGTAGTAACTCAAAAGAAATGGCAGAAATAATATCTGCCACAGTACTTGCAGGGGAACTAAGCTTACATGCAGCATTTGCATCAAGAGACCTAGCAGATGCACATGAAGAACTAGGAAGATAACAGCCCCACCAGCTTCTTTCCTGTTAAGTCAAAAATTGGATCTATATACCACCGTATCTAGACTTAATCTTCCAAAGGTTAAGTAGAACAAATATTATTGTCTAGAGAAAACAATCCATTTTTGTAGAGTCGTATGTTTTTATGTGTGATAGAAAGAATATCAATGGAATATTGTTTAGGTCTAAATCTTTATTTTTTTAGAAAAATTAATTCAAGAAAATGGAAAAGTTAGTTTTTATCTGATATTTTTTGGTTTGAGTTTTTTTATTCTACGTCGATGTCTACGTCTTCGTTTTTGTCTTTCTTTTCAAATGTTAGGTCTAGGACACCGTTGTTGTATTTCGCTTCTCCTGTTTTTGGGTCTATATCTGTTGGTAGATCTACTTTTTCACTATAGGATCTGTCTGTACCTTCTGCAGTTATTCTTACGTTTCTTGTTGTAGCTTCAACATCGATGTTTTCTTTTTCGACTCCTGGTAGATCCATTACTAGCCTTACTACTTCGTCTTCTTCTATTACATCTACATGTGTTTCATGTTTATCCTGTTCCTGTCCTTGTTGTGTTTTGTCCCCAAATGTTTCGAAGTTTGGTGGTTGTCCTGGTGCTTTTGTCATCCTATATCCCCATTGGTTTCCTTCCATGTTACCCATATCTTGCCACATTTTTTCCATCATTTCGTTCATCCTTTCAAATATTTCATCAAATGGATCGTCGCCTCTTTTCCTTACCATACATATTATATGTTTTTAAAGAGTTTAACCCTTTTGGACTCAAAAAAACCACTATACATAGACATTATATCTAGAATTAGATAAACCTAATGTTAGTCTAGATATAACTTTTGATTAGGTTCTTCTATAACTTGTTTTCTCTTTTTAGTAGTTTTTTTAGTGTTGTTCCTTCTAGTTCTTCTAGTTTCTTTACTATCTCATTTTAGGAAGTACAGGAGAGTACCTGGTCCTTTAGGGTTAGGATGAATCCGTCAGAATATACAACTAACTACATTCGATAGCACAGACGGATATTCGTTAACTTTAATGTACTTTATAATAAGTTATGAAATAGTACAGATAACCCGAACATATAAGCTATAAATTGTTAACCACAGTCAAGTGGTAGACGAACTAAACCAGTTAGAGTGGTCTGCATCTAAACTCTGGAACGTAGCAAGGTAACTACGTTGAACAAAGGTGGGAAGAAGATGGTAAAATACCAAAAGAAGACGAACTAAAGTCGGAATTGAAATCCCACGAATGCTATAAGGACTTACATAGCCAATCCGGTCAGAGAGTAATAGAAAAACTCTCTAAGGCGTTCACGGTATGGTACAAGAAACGAGAAAACGGTGATGAGAAAGCTAACCCTCCACACTATCGAAAAAGAACGATAAACACCCGCGTTCCATCGTGACTTGGAAACACCGCGGGTACAAACACGATGACAAATACCAACGTTTTCGCCTCTCGAAAGGTTTCAACCACAAACAAAGCAAAGACGACTTCGTGTTGGTTGAATACGAAAAAAGACCTGATGTAGAGATAGAAAACATCCAGCAGATTCGTGCGGTTTGGGGGGATGATAAATGGATGTTGCATGTGATCTGTGAACATGAGGTTGAACCAGAAGAAACAGGTTATGGAACTGTAGGTATAGATCTAGGTATAGATAACTTCGTAGCATTATCGTTTAGCGATGGTGAAACCCAACTGTATCCTGCGAACAAGCTCAAAGAGGATGAATACTATTTCAGCAAAAAGATAGCCGAATGTGACGACCCTAGCTCGGCGAAAGCTAATAGGTTACATCACAAACGCTCAAAACGTAGAGAACACTTCCTGCATGCTCTCTCGAAGCATATAGTGGATGAGTGTAGGAGAAGATGTGTTGGAACTATAGCCGTAGGCAATTTAGGTGGTATAAGAGAGAATAAAGATAGGACACAAGCGAAGAATTCGGGCAGTGAAGGCACTCAAGTTGCATGGATGGGCGTTTGACAGGTTCACAGATATGCTCGAGTACAAAGCTGAAGCGTATGGAATAAGAGTTGAGGAGGTTGATGAGCGTGATACCTCAAAAACTTGTTGTATATGTGGAGAAGAAGACGATTCTCAACAAGTGGAACGTGGGTTATATGTGTGTAAGAAGTGTGATACAGTAGCTAACGCTGACGTGAATGGTGCGGAAAATATCAGACAAGAGTTAGAAGTAACTCCGAGTTGTTCCCAAGTCTGGGACGATAGGAGTAACGGCTGTTTGGCACAGCCTTCAGTCTATCTGTTCGATACTACGGGTGAAATAGTCCCACAAGAACAGGTAGACTGCAAACCTTAATATCCCAGTAGGGGATTCAGCCACTTCAAGCGGGTGAGGATGTCAATCTTGATTTTCCTGGGGGTAGATATCTTTGTATTTCATCTATACTTGTTAGTTTTTGTGTGTTTTTGTTTAGTTCTGTTAGTTTTCTGTATATTTTTTTGGCTGTGTCTGTTTTTGTGTATCTTCCCGGTTCAAGCTTTAGTATGTGTTTTGCGTGTTTTTGTATTGGTGTTGGTGGGCCTCCTATTATGCCTGGTTTTTCTTTTAGTTTTAGTCCTATTGATATCCTTAGTGGTACTTTGTGGTAGTTTCTTTTTCCTCTTACTACTACAGCTCCTTTTTCTATGTATTCTCCACTTTCTGGTGTTTTTGATACTTGGTTTGGTTTTACGCTGTATACTTTTGCTGCGTGTCTTCCTTGTTTCCATAGGTTGGAATAGGAGGCTGCAAATATTGCGGCTTCACGTTTAGATTGTTGGGGTATTTCTATGTTTTCTTTTTTTGGTTCTTCTGGTTTTGTTGTTTTTAGTATGGTTATTGGTCCTCCTTTTGCTTTTGTATGGAAAAATAAATCTTGTTTTTCCATATATTTTTTATATATTTCGTCGTTTTGGTCTGCATTTCTTCCACCAATAACTAGGAAATCGTCTGATGTATGGAACCAACGGAATCGGTGATACCATTCTTCAGAACGTTTTTCAGGTTTCTTTTGTTTTTGGTTTTTTGTTTTTTGTGGCTTTTCCTTTTGTTTTTTTAGTTGTTTTAGTTCCTGTTTTTTTTGTTTTTTTGCTTGTTTTGCTCCCTCTCTTTTTTGTTTTATTTCTTTTGCCTTCTCATATAGCCTGTTTGCATTTTTTTCTACACCCATATCTACCTCAAGCTCTATATTTCTATCCTCAACATCCACATATAATTTTCCGTCTTTGAATGAATCAAATATTAGTGCAGAATCTAGATCTTTCTGTTTTCCTTTCTTTAATTTTTCTTCTATTTCACCCCAAGAAAGATTTTGGTCTCTTGCATCCTTTATAACATTTAGTAGTTCATCTATTTTTCCATAGTTTTTATAGAGAAGTTCTGCTTTTTCTTTTAAAGACTCTTCTTGTTTTTTAAAATCTTCTATAGCACCCTCTTGTTGGTTAATAATAGCTTTCTGTTTCTCTATTTTTTGTTCAACTAGATCTTTTTCCTGTTTTTCCTCCTGTGTCTTTATCCCCTCAAAATAGACCTCAAGTGCCCTATTAAAACTATCAAAATCCTCTGTTTTGTATTCCCTGTATTTTTCTAGTTTTATAGGTAAAACATCAAATGCCTCCTCATCCTTATATACTATACATGGACTAGAACTTTCTAGATCTTTTTCTATCTCCTGTATTGCACTAAATAGATCTTTGTAGTTTTGTTTTGTTGTTTTTTCTATTGGTTTTTCTTTTTCTATATTTGCTCTTTTACAAATTTCTTCTGCATAGTTCCCTCCAAAACTTAGCTTAGATGCAAGACTCCGAACAACATCAGTACTACTCTCCTCTATAACTTCCTGAAATTCTTCAAAAGATAACTGGAATGGATTAATCTGAGAACTTGGGAATTCATATTTTTCTCCACCAGCTATAGTTCTACTTTTTAGACGAACAGTATCTAGACAGCTAAGAACCGTCAAATCAGAATCTAAAAAGGCGAAGTTTCCATCCCCAAAAAGCTCGGAAACACAAATATACTCTTCATCTCTCTTTCCCTTTATTTTTACTACACGATCAAAACCATGTTGTTCTATACTTGAAATTGTTCCCCCAGAAAGTCTTTTACGCATAAGCATAGCAAGATTTGGAGGGCGAGTTGGAGCATCTTCAGCTTCCTCGACTAGATGGATCCGTTTTATATCTCCTACCTGTATTATAAGATCTAATCTACCCCGTTCTATATCACGTATTTTAAAACGAAATTTACCATCAGAATAAAGATAAAACTTATCAAACTTAGCACCCTCAAGATCCTTAAGCTCCCGAACAACAGCAGCAATATCAACACTAGTCATCTCCCTTTTCATAAATTCAAAATATCACTCAGTTAACAAAAACTAAACACCAAAACACTACAAGCTTTTCCAAACACAAAAACAAAACAAATAGAAATCCAAAACTGAAAAAGTAAATTTATTTATAAAAACATACAAAATACTATATCTAAAAAACAACAGTACATCTCTAAAAATCACCCACCATCTATTAATATCATTTTTTTATTTATGACTAATTTATTTTTGCTGGAAAATCTAATAAATAATAAAAATAATATATAAAATATGCAAGAAAAAGAAATAACAATAAAAGTGCATCCAAAATCTCTAAATATATAAAAGAAATTCAAAGAATAGAAAATAAAGATAGATCATCAATTATACAAGATATTTTAGAGAAAGGAGTAGATAAATGGAAAATAGAAACAGCCATAAAAAATATAAAGAAGGGAAGGCATCTTTTGGAAAGGCAAAAGAAATAGCTGATATTTCCCCATGGTGTCTCCAAGAAATATTTAATAAAGAAAAAATACAGATAAGCTACAATAAAACAGATTTAAAAGATGACCTAGAACAAATAAACAGAACATAAGAATAAACTAAAAATTACTATAGATATATGTCGTATTATTTAATGTAATAATATAGACTTGACTTATAAATATAGACAATAAAAATATTTGAATATGTATTAATTTGATAGAGTATTGTTTTATTTTTTTATTATTTTTGTTTTTTCTTTTTTTCCTAGATGGATTTCATCTGCTATATCTATGAATAAGCCATGTTCTATAATTCCAGGTATATTAGATAGCTGTATGTCTATTTCTTTTGGGTTTTTTATCTTTCCTAGGTCCGCATCTAATATTGGGTTTCCGTTGTCTGATATTATGTGTCCGTCTTTTTTGTTGGTTTTTCTTGGTGTTAGGTCTCCTCCAAGGTTTTCTATTTGTTTTTTTACAGTTGGTATAGAGATATCTATTATTTCTAGTGGTATGGATATGTCTAGTTTTTTTGATTTTTTTGTTTGGTCTACTACTACCACATATTTTTTTGTTGCGTTTGCTATTATTTTTTCTCTTGTATGTGCTGCACCACCTCCCTTTATAAGATTTAGGTTTTGATCAAACTGGTCTGCCCCATCTATAGTTAGGTCCGGACTACCAGCCTCCAATGTAGTAAGTGGAATTCCACTTTTTGCAGCTATATCTTTAGATCTATCCGAGGTAGGAACACCAAATATATCCAACCTGTCTTGTTTGATTCTACGACCAAGCTCTCTTATAGCATACTCTGTAGTACTACCTGTACCAAGACCTACAACCATCCCATCTTCTACTAGATCCACAGCAGACTCTCCAGCTCTACGTTTCGCATTTTCTATCTGTTTAGAATTCATAAAACACTAAATAAATCACTAATATCTTAATAATACCCAATAGGACAGAAACCACTTTTAAACCTATCTTTAATTACTATATAAAAATAATTTTTTATGTATTTGGTTTAATTTTGTATTTTGTTGTTTTGTCTTACCCGTATTGATTTTGCTATTTTTTCTGGTAGGTGTTGTTTTCCATTCTCGGTTTGTATTTTGATTAGTCCTATTGGTGTTATATTTGTTATTTTTAGTTTTTGTCCTGGTTTTATACCTATACTTGAGAGATACTCTAGTTCTTCTTGGTTTCTATCATCAACACGTGCTACAGTTATTTTTTCCCCTTCCTTAAAGCTTGTTAGTGATTTTGTATCATCTTCTTCTAGAGGTTCTAGTTTTTCGTTTGGTATAGGGTCTCCATGTGGATCGACAGTTGGATTATTTAGTTTTTTAGCTATTTTTTGTTCAAATTCTTCGCTTATATGGTGTTCAAGTTTATCTGCTTCATCATGTACTTGACTCCATTCATAGTCTAGGTGTTCTGTAAGATAAGATTCAATTAAACGATGATGACGTATTACTTCTAGGGCTATAGTTAATCCTTCATCTGTAAGCCTTGCCCCCTTATATTTTTCATATTCAATAAGGCCTTTTTCTTTAAGGTTCTCCAACATGTTTGTAACAGTAGGAGAAGTAACATCCAAATATTCTGCAATTTCAGAAGTACTAACACTTGAATTGTTTTTTCTCTGTAAAGTATATATAGCCTTTAGATAATCCTCCATAACATCACTCAACATAAAAACAATTAGACACATCAAACATTTATATTTACTTAAACTAAAAAAGAGACAACTAAAAATAAAACAAAAATTACCCTTAAATTCCTAGTACTATTTTTCTATAGATAGAAAAGACGTTCCTTAGTTAACTCCACATTAAAAACTAATTCATAGTATAAACATAGATGTAATTAGTTATAAACAAGAATTTCTTCTAAAACATAACTATCTATATTTTTCTTATATATAATATACAAGATATCTTTTAGGGACTAATTAGATCGTAATGGTGGGTTTAGTGCTTTGTTTTTGTGTCGAGTTCTCTTTTGTTGTAGTCTATATCCATTAAATCTAAGATTTTTGGTGTTATGTCATAGAGGTCTGTATCGTTGGTTATTGCTTGTTTTTTGTTGTCTATTATTAGTGTGGCATTATCGAATGTGTGCATTCCATTTCTTGGTCCTTGGGTGAATATTTTTTGTTTTTGTTTGAATCCTGATTTTAGGTCGAAGCCATTATTTGGTATTGCAACTAGATCTGGAGCTATAGTATCATAGTCTCCATGGAATGCATTTTCTTTTTCTATTATTCTATTACATACTTTGTTTCCGTCTGGCCCCTTTATTTGTTGTAGTTGGCTTTTTAGTTTTGATCTCTTTTCTTTATATTGTTCGTTTGGTATCTTTCCTCTTGGTTCTCTACCTTCTAGGTTTAGATAGAATCGTCCAGGGATTAAAGAATAAGCCATTGTTTCATCTGATATATCTTCTAAGGAATCACTTTCTTGGTTTTTATAGGAGAGCCAATCGTTTTCTTGTAGCCACCGATTGAAGTTTACTTCATAGTTTAGAGATGTGAACCCGTGATCGCTTGCTACCATCATTGTTACATCATCACTTAATTTTTGTTTTAGTTCTCCTAGATACCTGTCTACTTTTTTATAGAAATCTAAAAACTCCTGTTTGTATCTTCCATCTTTTTCGTAGTCCTTAAAGAGAAAATGGTTTACACGGTCTGTAGTCATAAATACTCCAAAGAATAGATCCCAATCATCTTTTTCTATATAGTGTTTAAATGCCTTCCGTCTCGCATCTATTGTATTATGTGCATCTTCTATAAATTCTGTCTTGTCATCTTTATGTCCAAGCTTTGCATCCACATCAATACGATAATCAATACTTTCAAGAAAACTTGTAAGTTCACTAGGATGGCTTGCTTTTTCAACACTCGGAGATAAAAAACCAGATACCATCCGTTGTATATCTGTCTGTGGCGGAAAGGTCACAGGTACATTCATTACTGTTGCATTTCTTCCATTATCTTCTACTATATCCCATATACGAGTTGCTTTTACATGTCTCCCCATCGGTACATATGTCTCATAAGAATCTATCTCACGATCCTGAAACCCATACACACCCGTTTTTCCAGGATTTACACCTGTAGTTAATGATGGCCAACAAGCACTAGATTCTGGCGGAACAATACTCTTTATTGAACCACTAGACCCACTGGCTATTATTTCTGTTAGGTTTGGGAATACCTCTGAGTTTTCAGATATTAATGTATATGGTACTCCATCTATCCCAAAAAACGCTACACGTGGGCCTTTATCCTTGTTTCCTTTTAGTCTATCAAATAGCCCCATATTTACATATATCCTAGATCTCGTAGGCGTTCCATTAGATCTTCTTTGTCTTGGGCACGACCGGCACGTTCTTTTGTCTCCTCTAGATTTTGAAGCCATGCAGGCCCTTCACTACTTTTCCCAGTACTAACCTGGCTACCAAGAGACCTAAAACCCTCAAAATATTTTGGGCTTACAGGAATATCCTCATGTGTAAGACCGTTTGGTAGATCATCATAGCTTTCTGGAACATAACCATCATCAGGATATTCAGGTACAGTATCTGGTACTACAAAATTCCACATTGTATCCCATACACTCCGCTCATCAAACTGTAAAATAGGATGGATACGGTCATGTACAGGGTATTTATCGCTTTCATGTCGTGGACTAAAGAATGTTTCATCAGCTCTTGCTTCCTGCTCATCCCAACGAACACCAGAAATAATACCATCAATACCTAACTCTTCTACTATATCGTTTAAAGCAACAGTCTTCAATAGATGATTTCCAACATATGTATCTAATAAAAACGGAAACGTATCCTCACTGTATTCTAATTTTTCACGTACCTCTAATTGATTTTCCTCATTTAGATCTTCTACCCGTATCTCATCACCTGGCTCATTTGCTAGATCTGCAACCTCCTGGTTTCTAGCATAATAAATATCTATATCCCACCGGTCACTCCAATACTCAACAAAATCAATTATCTCATCAAAATGTTGGAAATGATCTATAAAAATAGCAGGCGGCAAATCAAAACCATACTCCCTTGCCACCTCCAAAACAAAATATAATGTAAGAGTCGAATCCTTACCACCAGTCCACATCACAGAAGGATACCTATACTGTTCTAGGCTAGTACGTACAACCTCTATTGCTTTCTCAATCTTATCCTCAAGGCTTGGATAATCCATTGGATCCTCACCGGACCCATCACTGTAATCAACCTCAACATAATCAAGCTCCATACTCAAATCAAATAAATAAACAAACTCAAACCATATAACATATTCCATACAAAATAAAACCCCAACAAAAAAACCAACCAAAAAAAATAAAATAAAATCAATAAAATTCAAAACTAAAACAATAATTATATCTGTATATATCTAATTTTTTAGATTGTTAATGATATATAAATCATTAAAAAATATAGTAGTATAGTTCAATTCTTAAGAAAATAATATTCTATAGTATATATATAATATAGTTAATGTATTTAAGTATAAATATACGGGTTTGTATTGATGTGTACTAAGACGATATCTATAGATGAAGAAGCTTATGAGAAATTAAGATCACATAAACATAAAGGAGAAAGTTTTAGTGATGTAGTAAAAAGAATCGAGGAGAAAAATCATGGATGGAAGTAGTAGGAATATGGGAAAACGATACAGAGCTAGAAGAGCTAATAAAAGAAGGAAGAAAAGATAATAACTAAAAACAAAAACCACTTTGAGAAAATACCCAACATCAAAATTATTTCTTATTAAATCTTCTATATCTGTAACTCTTAAAATAATTCTTTATATTTATTATTTTTTTAATATTATCCGTATAGTATGTATTTTAGATATGTTAAATTAATATCAGTTGTGTCATGGAGATCCTCTTCTTATTTAACAATTAAATAAGTTTATACTATAGATAGTTTTTGTCGAATTTATCAAATTATAGAGTGTATATTAAAGTATACTGTTAGAAGCTTGCAGCAAGATTATTAAAAAGTAGATATATAAGATATAGATCTATAATAATAATTAATATAAAAACTACTTTAGTAAATGTATCTTTTTGGTTTTCAATAAATTGTGCCATATAATAATATATAAAAATGATTTATATAAAAATTCTCTTTGTATCCAACTATTTTAATAAAAAATTATATTTTTAAACAGTAGACAATAGAGGTTAGTTCTTGACTGTGTATCTTATAGTTTATTTTGGTTTTTCTATTGGTAGATCCACGAGAGTTTCACATGAAGGACAGCATAGTATGAGTACTGTTTTTTCTTTGTTTTGTTTTTGTGTTTTTGTTTTTATTCCCCACCGAGATAGTTTTTGGCTATATCCACAGTTTTTACATTTCTTTTTTTCATCACTAAGAATATCCTCTTTTAGTTCTTCTATTCCCTCTTTTAGGTTTTCTCGGGGAACCGAAACAGAATCTCTACCTTCATACTGTTCAGGTTTAAGCATAGACTATAATATAGCTTAGATCTTCACCATCATATACTTTACTGTTCATACAAAAACAAAACCCAACTTTTAAAATAAAATCACATATAAAAACAAAAAAACAAAAAAACATCCCACAAAAACAAACAAAACCCATAAAGCTAATCTATAAAATAAATAAACCCATATCTAAAACATCTCTTCTATCTATAAAAAATATAAATATTTTAGATTACTCTTTATTTAAATCAATATAAATTAGATCAAGTATAGCTTAGATCTATACTCTATCCTCGATATATATTTTATGGAGTACATTTTAGATTTTATCTAAGTTAAAATTTTTATAGAAGACAAGATAGATAGGAACTAAGTATTCATGGAATATATTTTGTAGTATATAGATGAAGGTTTCAGTTGTTCTTTGCACGTATTCTATGGATATGTATAACCATTTTAGAGAAGCTGCAGAAAGTATATTATCCCAAACATACAACAATATAGAATTAGTTGTCGTAGTAGACGGAAACAAAGAAGTATTTAATAATGTGAAAAAAGATTTTGGAGATAAAGAAAATGTATTATTTCATTTAAACAACGAAAACTTGGGGCTTCTTGAAAGCCGAAATAAAGGAGCAAAAATAGCTACAGGTGATATTATAGCTTTTATAGATGATGACGCAATAGCAGACCCATACTGGATAAAAAAACTAGTAAAGACATATAAAAATACAGATGCGGTAGCTGTTGGTGGTAAAATGACTCCAGAGTGGGTTGCTGGAAAACCAGAGTTTCTACCAGAAGAATTTTACTGGCTTATAGGAGTAACATACAAGGGATTTCCAACAAAACAAAAAGAAGTACGAAACACATTCGGATCCAACATCTCATTCAAAAAACCAATATTCCAAGAACTAGACGGATTTACAACAGAAATAGTTGGAAGAAAAGGAGATAAAAACCTACAAGGAGGTGAAACAGAACTATGTGCCAGAATCCAACAAAAATATAACAAAGGAGTAATGTATAACCCCAAAGCAAAAGTAGCACACAAAATATTCGAGTATAGAACCAAGAAAAAATGGCTTATAGATAGAGCATTCTGGCAAGGCTACTCAAAAAGAGCAATGGAAAAAATAGTATCTAATAGTGGAAACGAAGAAAATAAATTCTTAAAAAAACTATTATTTAACTATATATTCCAACGTATAAAAAATCTATTTAAAAATCCTTCCAGATCGGGAATTAAACAATTATTAATGATATATATATTAACTGGTACAGTAGGATTAGGTTATCTATATGGAATAATAAAATGGTACAAAATGTAAAATTATTTATAAAATATGTTATATTTATAAAAAATATAGAATTTAAAAGTACATAATTATATTTTACAGTAACTCTATCTGTTTTATTTATAAATAAAAAATTAATAATATTTATTATTAAAGAATATATTATTAGATTTTATATATTTATTAGATTATAATAAGTTACTAAAATTGACATAAAATGAAAGGAGATAATATATCAGTTCTTTGGTTAACGCCAAATAGACCTGAAAATATAAGTGTTGCCAGAAAAAAGATATCAGAACACCTTAAAAATAAAGGAATTGATGTTACTCTAAGAGGAACTACAATTAAAACAGTATTCAGATCTATTTATAAAATTAATAAATATGATGTTATAATTGGGACTACAAGATCAGGTGGTATAGCAGGAATTTTACTAAATTTTTTTAAATAATAATATATTTTTAGTCGATCATATAGACCCCATAAAACAATTTGAAGAAAATAATAATAGATTTCTTTCATTTATTGTGAGATAGCTCGAAAATATATCTTTTCATCTCTCTGATCATGTATTTTATGTATATAATGAAGAAAAAGATAGAGTCGAAAAGTTTTCTTCTTGTTCCTCAAAAGTCTCTTTAGGAGTTGAATACGATTTATTTGTGAGTCCATCAAAGGAAATAATACCGCAAGCTAAATCAAACCTAGAAAATTACAATATAAAAGATAGTATTGTTATCTATATAGGTGGATTAGAACCTATATACAACATAAAAGAATTACTAAAAAGTATTGAGTATCTTGATGATTGGACACTTATAATTTTAGGTGCTGGATCACTATCAGAATATGTTAAAAATAAAGCATCAGATAACGAACAAATAATATTTCCTGAAACAGTACCTCACAAAGAAATACCGGGATATCTAAAACTAGGTGATGTAGGTGTATCTTTAGTTGACGATGTAAACACTCTTAAAATATTAGAATATAGTGCTGGAGGTATTCCTACAGTACAATTAAGGGGAAAGCTGAAAAACAGAAACATATTTAAAGAGTTATTAGAGTTTTGTTTTATTGACCCTAAAAGTATTGCAGAAGCAATAGAAAAAGCAAATAAATCTAACAGTAAAAATAAAAATGAAATTGAAAAAAAATGGTGATAATTCCGTTTGATGGAGTAATAGAATAAATCATCATATAAACGATCCAGTGCAACGAAAATTTTATCGTGGCAAGGGGATTGATATAATGTCTGCAGACTGGGATAATTAATTATAATTGATGGTACACGTTATGATTTACTTGAAAAACAGTAGAAATAAATTATTTGATGATTACAAAAGAGTGAAGTCTAGAGGAAGTGCTACATCAGAATGGTTCAAGATAAATTTTACTGGTGAGTATGGTAATACAGTATATATTAGTGGAAAACCAGTACCTTCCCGACATATTACAGGAACTTTTCATAAATATATAGAAGTGTGGAAAGATGGTTTTGATGATAATATAGGAACAATTAGAGCTGATGTAATAACTAATACAGTAAAAAAAGTCTATAATAGTTATCCAAATAAACGTATAATTGTTCACTTTATGCAACCTCATTATCCATTTGTAAAAGAGGAAAAGTTCAAGTTTAACTACTGGAACCAAACTAAAGGTATAGAATTTGGAGACGATGAACGTGCTAATGATGTATGGGAGGTAACTGGACTTGGGTTAGCTAATAAAAATGAAGTATGGAAAGAATATAAAAAGAATTTGGAATATGTAATGAAATATATTTGGGACGTATAGACTATTTAGAGGGTAAAACTGTAATTCAATCAGACCATGGTAATTTACTTGAAGAACGTTCTTGGCCTATACCATTAAAAACCTATACTCATCCAGAAGGACTTAGAATTTCAGATTTAATTACTGTTCCACGGGCTATAATTGATGATGATCGTAGAGAAATTACTGATGACGGTACTGAAGAAGAAACACCTGAAAAAGACAAAGTAAATAATATAGAGGAAAAGCTAAAGGCTTTAGGATATGTTTAATAAAACTAACTTAGAACCCTATATTTTTGAATATAACTCAGATTAACTAGATTAAAGATAATTTACAAATTAACTTAATAAATTAAAAAAATAAAAATTTATAAAAAGATTTAGAGATATAGAGAGGTTTTTATTCTTAAGAAAAATCTTAAAAAGCTATCGAATAGAAGAATAATATTGAAATCATTCTACCGTTACACTTATAATATTGAAATCATTCTACCGTTACACTTTTCGCTAGATTTCTTGGTTTATCTATAGGTCTATCTTTACTTTTAGCAACATAATAAGAAAACAGTTGTAACCACACATTAGCTAATAATGGCTCCAAAACTCCAATACTAGGTATATCAAGTGTTATGTCTAGGTATTTTGTTTCGTTTTTGTTTGATGTTAGTCCTATTACTGGTGCTTCCCTTGATTCTACTTCTTTTATGTTGTTTAGTGTTTCTTGTGGTTTCGTTTCTTTTGTTAGTATTGCTAGAACTGGTGTGTTTTTTGTTACTAGGGCTAGCGGTCCGTGTTTTAGTTCTCCTGCTGGAAATCCTTCAGCGTGATCGTATGATATTTCTTTTAGTTTTAAAGCTCCTTCTAAAGCTACTGGATATCCTAGTTTTCTTCCTATATAGAAAAAAGCATCTTTGTCCCCATATTTTTTTGCTGTTTTCTTTATTTTAGATTCTTGGTCTAGTATTTGTTGTATGGATCCAGGTAGACGTCGTATGTTTTCAAGTGTTTTTGTGGCTTTTTTAGATCCTAGTCGGTCTTTTTTTCTTGCTATATATATTATTAGTAGTGTTAGTGTTGCTACTTGTGAAATGAATGTTTTTGTTGCTGCTACTCCTATTTCTGGTCCTGCGCGTATAAATATTGATTGTTCTACTTCTCTTGTTATTGTGCTTCCTACTGTATTTGTTACTGTTAGTGTTTTTGTTCCTGATTTTTTTGCTTTCCTTATAGCTTTTAGTGTGTCTGCTGTTTCTCCACTCTGTGTTACAGCTATTACTAGTGTTCTCCATGGATCCCTTCCACCCTTAAATTCATATTCACTTGCTATATATGCGTTACAACGTATACCCGCAAATTCCTCTATCAATTTAGATGCGTATAGTCCTGCATGGTATGATGTACCTGCTGCTACTATCTGTATTTCTTCTAGGGAGTCTATGTATTCTTTTGGTAATGATATGTCTAGATCTACTGTTCCCTGTTTTTTGTTTATTCTTCCGGATAGTGTTTGTCGTAGTGCTTTTGGTTGTTCATGTATCTCTTTCAACATATAGTGGTCATATCCGCTTTTTTCTGCATCTTCAGCCTCCCAATCTACCTCCTCAATAGAACGCTCAACAACTTCACCGCCATTCAATATCTCTACATCATTGTTTGTTATGTGGGCTATGTCCCCATCTTCTAGATATGTTACTTTTCTTGTATGTTCTATAAATGCTGGTACATCACTAGCTATATAGTTAGCATTTTCTCCGTGTCCTATGACTAGTGGGCTGTCTTGTCTTGCTACTATTATCCCATCTAGTCGTGGAATTGTTATTGCTATTGCGAAACTTCCTTCTAATCTCTTAATAGCTTCCCTTATAGCAGTAAATATGTCTTCATCAGTGTTTTTTGATAGGATTTCTTCTATTAGGTGTGGTATTACTTCTGTATCTGTCTCACTACTAAATCTGTGATGACTTAATTCATCTTTTAGAGTTTGATAGTTGTCTATTATTCCATTATGTACAACAGCAATTTCTCCATTACAGTCTATATGTGGATGGGCGTTTTTGTCTGTTGGTTCTCCATGTGTAGACCAACGAGTATGTCCAACACCACACCTAGAACCAGATGAACCAGGTAGTGATAGTTCATCTATTTCTCCAGACTGTTTATAGACAGATAGGCTATTATTTTCTATTAGGGCTATTCCTGCAGAATCATATCCCCTATATTCTAAGTTTTTAAGTCCATCACAAATTATTGGTAGAGCGTCATTTTTTCCTATGTATCCTATTATTCCACACATAACTTTTTATCCTCTCATAATTTTTGAGTTTGATTCTATTCTATCTGATATTACGGATCCACCTTCTATTTCTGTATTTCTCCCTACTATGGATCCAGGATGTACAGTTACATTTCCTCCTAGTTTTGTGTTGTCTCCAAATACACCACCAAGGTCTACATTTCTATGTATTGTGTCGTCTATTGGTATGTCGGTTGTTCCTCCAGGTATTGTTGTGTTGGGGCCTATTTCTGTGTTTTCAGCTATTATACAGTCTTTTATTATTGTTCCTGGCTTTATTGTAGAGTCAGACATAATTATAGAATTAGATATTACAGCGTTCGCCCCCACCTCAACATTATCACCAATAGACACTCCACGCAAAACAGTAGCATTAGCCCTAACTCTAGTATCATCTCCAACTACTGTATTAGAAGATATAGATGCTGTATCATCTATCTTTGCAGAACTATTGTGTTTTTGTTTTTTTGTGTCTAGCATTGTTGAGTTTACGGTTAGTATATCCCATAGATAAGAGACATCCACCCACAAACCACTATAACGAACTGTCTCAATCTTATCCTGTTCTATAAGACTATTAAGTGTTGCAGGAAGAGCTATTTCTCCCTCTATTCGTTCATCTGTATTTCTTATAGCAGTAAATATATCTGGAGAAAAAAGATAGACTCCAGCATTTATAAGGTTAGAGGTAACCTCATACTGAGGAGGTTTTTCAGAAATAGATGTGATATCTCTTCCATTATATTCTATGACTCCATAATTACTCGGCTGATCAGATCTAGTAACAACCAATGCCTCCCTATCCGGCTTTTGATTTATTAGGTTTTCTATGGCGTTGGATTCAACTATACGATCTCCATTAAGGACAATAAATGGTTGTTCTATATAGTCTTCAGCTTGTAGTATTGCATGTCCGGTTCCAAGCTGTTTTCTTTGGACTGCATACTCAATATTTATACTCCAATTATCCCCATCACCAAAATAGTTCTGTATACGTTCACGTTTATATCCAACAACAAACACGATATCAGTTATACCTGCATCAATACATGCGTCAACAACATATTCAAGTAGTGGACGGTTAGCAATAGGTATCATGGGTTTGGGTCGTACTTCTGTTAGGGGTTCTAGTCGTTTTCCTTCTCCTGCTGTGAGTATTACAGCCTTCATACCTAGACACCAAAAACAAGGTTTTGTTTCATTGTTTGTTTTAGTTTTCTTTTAGTATGGTTTCTCCCGGATATGTAGTTTCCTCTGTATCTAGTTTTATTCCAGCATTCAAACTGGTATTTATTCCAGTTTTAACGTTATCACCAACTACTACACCAAGTTTTCTCCTACCACTATCTGTCAATTCATTTTTTATTTTCATTTTTATGTTTTTTTCATCATGGCGTAGATTAGCAACCTTTGTACCAGCCCCAAAATTTACATCCTGTCCAAGAATGCTATCACCAACATATGATAGATGACCTACAGTGGATCCATCCATAAGTATAGAGTTTTTTATCTCTACAGCATTACCAACACGGACACCACTACCAACAAATGTATGTCCTCTTATATAGCAGTTCGGACCAATATCTGAACTATCACCAATATATGCTGGTCCCTCAATATATGTACCAGATCTAACCCTACATCCACTATCTATATAGACATCTCCATTTATTATGACGTTTTCCTCTATATTTCCCTCTATAGACCTAGAAATATTGTCTAATAATGTTTCGTTTGCGTCCAAGAGGTCCCATGGTCTACCAACATCTAACCACACACCACTATATACTACAGGAGTTACCTCTTGTATTTTACAGAGAGAAGATATGGCGTCTGTAATTTCATATTCTCCTCTCTCAGTTTTTTCTAGATCTTCTAAAAAATCGAATATTTCTGGTGTGAAAACATAGATTCCAAGATTAGCAAGACTAGATGGAGGATCCCCTGGTTTCTCAATTATACCTTCAATCCCTCCATCTTCACTATTGGTTTTTACGACACCGAACATTTCTGGATTTTCTACACGTTTTACAGCGATACCAGAACCATCAACAGAAACAAGTCTCTCTATTAGATCACTGGTTATTAGACAGTCTCCATTTAATACAATAAATCTATCTCCTATTCGGTTTTGAGGTTGTTTTACTGCATGTCCTGTGCCAAGCTGTCTATCCTGCACAACATATTCAATATTCGTTTCTTTGTATTTTTCTCCGAAGTAGTTCTTTATTTGGTGTTTTTTATATCCGGTAACAAGTATATATTCATCTATATATTCAATTGATGCATCTAGTATGTGTTGGAGTAGTGGTTTTCCTGCAACTGGAAGCATAGGTTTGGGCCTTGTATTTGTTAGTGGACGCATCCTTGTTCCTTGTCCTGCAGCAAGTATTACTGCCTTCATTCTACCATCTCCCGTATAGCATCTTCAATTGAATATTCTGTCTGAAAACCAATTTCTTTTTTTGCTTTTTTTGTATCTACTGTAAAATCTTCTCCTGCAGCTTCATCTCCCCTAGGATTTTCCACCAACTCAATCTCAGGACTATATCCAAGCCTTTTGTCTACAACCCTCTGTACAGTTTTTGCTATGTCTAGTATGCTTCTATCATCGCCACTAGCCAAAGGAAACGTTACACTACCGTTTTTTTCTGTATTTATTAGTTTATTTATTGATTTTAGGTAGGCATTTGCCACATCTTTTACGTGTATAAAATCTCTTGCTTGAGTTCCAGGTTTGTGTACAGTTAGAGGTTCTTTGTTTAGTGCTTTTTCTACAAAGATATTAATTACAGTCTGTTTATCAATCTTTTTTCCATTTATTGTGTGGTGTCCATAAAGATTTGATTTTATGTATATATGTGCAGGAAATCTATCCTGTGATAGTTGTTTTATGTCTTGTTCGTTCATTGCTTTTGTTAATCCATAATGGTTTACTGGGTCTCTTGGGTGGTCTGCTGATATAGGGAATTGTTTGGGTTCTCCTATTATCGCCATACTACATGGGAAGACAATTGGTGTGTTGTTTTCTCTACATATCCAAGCTATATTTTCTGTACCACTCACGTTTACATCAAATGCAAGTTCAGAGTTTTCACTACAATCCTCAACACCACTTATAGCTCCAAGATGTAAAATAACATCAACACCATCAAAAACCTCTCTTATGTCTTCTCTATTTCGTATATCAATGTCTCTTATTTTTTGTCCTTGTATTTGTTTTCCAGTTATTTGTGGCGAATAAAAATTGTCTATAGCAACAACGTTATCCCCACGATCTAATAATTTTTTTGTGGTTCTGGATCCTATATATCCTGCAGCACCACTAACGCCTACATCTATTGTTTCAGACATATATACCTATATTTTGTGCAGTTCATTTTTTCTATATAGAGGATTTTCAAACTTTTCTATTAGTTCTTCTATTCCATCTTTTAGAGTAAAGTTTGGTTTTAATCCATGTTTTTGTGCTTTAGAAAAATCAACACGATATGAAGGTCCAGAATCCTTATCTAACTGATATTCTATCCCTATATCTTTATCTATTTCTTTTATTGTTTTGGCTATTTCTTTTATCTTGAGGTTCTTCCAGCCAATATTATATATATCCGTGGGCCAATCAACTGACTCTAATATTGTTTTTGCGGTGTCTTTTACATGGATGAATGGACGCCAATTACTACCTTCCCCATACACAGTTAATGGTTCACCCATAACTGCTCTAAACACAAATGAATTAACAACAAGATTAAAACGAACTCCTGGGCTCCACCCAAAATTTGTAGCAGGCCTCAAAACCACAGGATTCAGAGGACTATCCATACATAACTTTTCAGCTTTAAGTTTAGATCTAGCATATGGATTCCTAGGATCTGCACTGTCATCTTCAATTAGATCCCGGGAGCTGTATGTGTCTCCATATACATTACAGGAACTAACAAAAACAAAAGAAACATCAACACCACGGCTTTCCAATACTTCTAGTATTTTTTTTGTACCTCCAGTGTTGATGCTTTCTACCTTGTCGGGTATTTCATGTGATTTGTCGGCACCAGTACGTGCTGCAAGATGAAATACAACATCAACACCATCTATAGCCCTCTCTACAGTTTTTTTGTCTCTAATATCTCCTCGGATGAACTCTATATCTGTAAACCCAAAAAGGTTCCTTGGACTAGATAAAGATAGATTGTCTAGGATCCTAACAGAATTCCCTCTTTTTTGTATGAGATATGCTAGTTGTGTTCCTATATATCCAGCGCCACCAGTTATTAAGGCTTTAATCTGTCAACACCCCAGGCAGAAACCTATCTTCATGTGCTTTTATACGGCTTTGATATTCCATTAAATCTTCTAAGATGTCACGTATACCTTCCTCTAATGTTTGTCTTTGGTTTCCTCCAAGTAAATCCATAAACTTACTGTTTTCTATCTCCATTTTGTGTTGTTCATCTTCCTCACGTGGATTCTCAAAATGCTCTATGTCTGGATCCAAACCAAACTCTCTACCTACCTCCTGTATAGTTTCTGCAAGCTCAACAATAGCAACAGGGCGAGTAACCTGGTTATAAACATCCACACTATCACCATCACCACTATATCCATTTTCAACAGCTCTCTTTAGGCTCTCTACAGCATCCTGTAGACTAACCATAGGTTTCCGTTGTTCTCCCTTACCATATACAGTAATTGGGTATCCAGGAACAGCTTGGGCGCAGAATCTGTTTACGACAGTACCAAAATAATAATCAAAATCAAATCTTGTAGGACTACTATAAGAGTTTGTTTCTTCTGTCTGTGTACCATATACAATAGCAGTACGTATGTCGGTTATGGGTTGATCCCAATTAGTAACAGCAAGCCTTAGATTCGCCCCATCAAAGGACTTAGTATTGTGATACCAACTCCCTGCCATATTAGGAAACGGAACATAATCTTCGTCTCCTTTTCTTTCTACGTTTAGGCCCCCTTCAGGTATCTCAAAACTGGGAGAGCCATATACTCCTGTTGTTGTCGTTTCTATTAGGTGTGTGTCTTCTAGGTCGTTTTCTTTGAGTCCGTGTAGGAGGTTTATGTTCATTGATATGTTGTTTTTTTGTGTGTAGAGTGCTCTTTCTCCGTTTATTGATGAGTAGGGGGCACTTGGTTGTGCTGCTAGGTGTAGTATTGTTTCTGGTTCGTATACTGTTAGTAGTTGGTCTACGTTTTCCTTTTTTGAGAGGTCTGTTTGTATGTATGAGATGTTTTGTTTTGTGTTGAATCTTGTTTGTGGGTTTTGTATTGGTATTGCTGATTTGCTTCCTGATTGTTCTACCCATTTTCTGCGTGCTTGGTTGTCTACTCCGATTATTCGTTGGTCTAGGGTTTCTGATAATCTTAGTACAGTTGGCCATCCTAGATAGCCGTCTGCTCCTGTAACCAAAACAGTCATAGTTACTCAAAACTTTAGTAACTAAACTATATAAATATCTAGGAAACACCTCAAAAACACAACACAAAATACCCAACAAAAACATCCAAAAACAAATAAACCACAAATAAAAAAATAAACCAACTATAATTCTAAAAATATACCGTTTGTATTTAGGCCGGTGTACTGTCGTACCCCCAAATTAAATCAAAATACCGTTTTAATCCTGCCACAAAGCTACCATGCTCTGTTATAGCCGCCTGCCTCATATAATTAGGAACATTCTCCTCATCAACAAGTAATATTGCTTTTCCACTATCATACTCCATACTTGGATCTATAAACGTCCCGCGCCACGGAAGATACTCATCACTATATCGTAGATTTATGTCTGGATAATCCCTATGGATTTGTCTTACTATTTCTGCCTGTCTATCCTTATTTTCTGATTCAATATGATCTGGATGTAACAACAATACATTTATTTTAGTTTCTCTTTCTAATGCATCTTCTACTGCAGGTTTAACAGAATCAAAGAATCCAAAACTCTTTGTTAATACATATATATTTTCTTTTGCATTATGGTATAGTTGCCGTGTTTCTCTTTCACTTTCTTCTCCTACATCTACAACATAAAATAATTCCTCCGTTGGAGTAATATCCTCACTTGCCTGTTCATATAGAGATTGAAATTTTTCTAGAAATTCTGGTTTTATTTCTTTGATTTGTTTTTGGAAAGATTCGTATCTTTGTCTTTGATTTTCTATTGCTCTATCAAGAATTCTTTCCGGTTTTTTCGGTTGATATACTTTCGGACGTCCTGGTATTATTTTTATGTATCCTTGATCGGATAGAGATTCTAGGACGCCGTATATTCTTGCTTTGGGTATTCCTGTAGCTTCAGATAGGTCAGGTGCAGTAGTTCTACCTAGTGTTAATAGTTTTTCTAGGGTTTTTATTTCATATTCTGTAAGATCTAAGGTTTCTAGTAAGTTTTCGGTGGTTTCTTTTGTCATCTTTACTATAGATGTTTATATATATGTTGGGGGTGTCCAAAAGGTTTTTATATACAATAGAAACTATAGTTACTCAAATGATGAGTAAACAAGAAAAGGATCCAGATAAAAAAACAAAAAAACAAAACCAAGACACAGACCACCTAAAAGACCTAGAAGACGGAATAGGATGTACTGAAATCTGGGAAAAACTAAGCGAAAAACGCAAAAAACAAAAAACAAACAAATAAAAAACAACATCTCTATAGATTCCTTCTTATATTTTTTTCTTTTCTATCCACCATATTTATTTTCAACAAACCATAATTCAACAAACATAGATGTATGATGACATATTAATTCCTACAGACGGAAGTCCAGAAATGGCTACAGCCCTAAAACATGGGATACACCAAGCAAAACAAAACAACTCAACAATACACGCACTCTATGTAATAGACCTAAGGTCCTATATAATGCTACCAGAAGAAACCCAAAAAAGAGTTATGCAACTATTAAAAAAAGAAGGACAAAACGCCATAAACCAACTAGAACAAAAAACAAAAGAAACAGACATAGAAATAACTACAGAAATAAAACAAGGAGTACCCCATGAAAAAATACTAGAATACACAGACGAAAACGATATCGACCTGATAGTTATGGGGACCCACGGAAGAACAGGAGAGAAAAAAAGGATAGTAGGAAGTATAGCAGAAGAAGTAGTACGAAAATCAGAAATACCAGTCCTCACAACCAGAATGGAAAAACAAAAAACACAAGACGAAAAACAAAAACAGGAAGAAATACCAGAAGAACAACAAAGATACATAGGCTAAAACACAAATACAAACCAAAAAATCAGGACAATAAAACAGAAAAACTAAAAATATAGAGCTGAAAAAGAAATAAAGACTCCTACCAGATTTTATCCTATTGCTTCTGAACCCACAAATTCTAGATCATCTGGACCCATCACATCTAGATCTTTATTATGTTTAATACCGTTCTGGACTTTTACCAATATGCCCACCTAAAATTTCAGCTATAGACATTATTCATAGAATTTCTTTTATTTTTCCTTCTATATTTCTTTTTTTTAATTGCTAGAATTTTTGGATTTTTCTAATATTTCTTCTATGAGGGCTTCTATTAATTTTTTAAAGTTTTAGAATGGATGTCAATTTGTTTTTCTTCCCGTTATCTCATCTACTATGAGTTTATATATGGTGAATTCTATTTCTTCTATAGAGTCTTCCCATATACCAAGTAAGGGAACTTCAGCCCTAGAAAGTTGTCTAACAATATCTATATCCATATCATCTTCATCTATACTTTCCATAGTTCCTTTAGCTATGACGCTCTTCCAATCTCCATTTATTTTATCATATAAAACAGCACGTGTTTTAGCATCTTCCTCTATGAAGTCTTTTTTTTCACTATCTTCCGTAAAACCAAGTCTAAAATAAAACAAACCAGAACTATCATCATAACCATAAGATACAGGGATGGAATAAGGAACACCATCTTTTGCTAGACTTAAAACACAAGTTCCCTTTTCACCAACAAAACTATCTATCTCCTCTCCAGACATTTCTATAGACTCATTACTTTCCATTTTATTTCACGTCTATTATATCTGGCCCCTAAACAGATAAATATTTGATACCTACCACAAAAGAAATACATACACTCCAAAAGTATAGAAATAAATTCATCAAAATATTTCGCTGTCCTATATCATCCCAATACAAAAAATATTTTTTCAATAATTCCTAGCTTGCAGGAACAGTTTAGTTCACATAAATTTAATAAATACTATAGTATATATAACTGGATTTTCCTTATTCTATCTATATATTTATAATAGCGGAAGACTTTTCAGAACGTGGTCCACTGATTACCTATGGCAGAATCCTCCACATCCGAGTTTTCATCAACCTCCTATGAAATCTCCACGGTTGATCTCGACGACGACTATTATGAGGTAAAACAGTCAGTCATACGAAACAAATATGCTGTTCAGGACAGCACTGGAAATACTGTTTTGCGTGGAAAGCAGAAGATGTTCAAGATGAAAGAGGAATTCCCATTTGTTACTGGTGATAAAGAAGACGCGTTCACAGTTAAGGCCGGCAACATACTCGATGTAGCTGGAAACTACACCATAACAGATGCAGGTACTGGAGAAGACATCGTCGTTCTTGACGAGGACCTATCATTGTTTGTCGAAAACTGGGCAATTCGAGACCCAGACACGGGGGAGACACTTGCAACAATTAAGTCCAAGAATAAACTTCTCTCTGCACTCCGACATCTTATCTCTATTGCGAACTTAATTCCGAACAAATACGAAATTTTCGACGCTGACGGAAACCACGTTGGTAACATCGACGGAAAACTCTCAATACAAGACACCTATACAGTAAACATCGACGACTCTAGTAATATCCCAAAAGAAGCTGTGATAGCTGCAGCATGTATTCTTGATGCCCTAGAAAACAAATAATTTCTTATAAACTATCTACATCAACTTAAATCTCTTTTTAGTATAAAGACTAACTTTCTATATATTGTTTTTTATTTGTTTGTTTTTTTATATGTGGGGCCTGAAATGTTTAGTTATGAGTTCTAGTGAAAACAATGATGAAGAAATTGATCAAGGGGAACAACAAGAGGAAGACTTAGGTCCTGTATTGGAACAGTTTAAAAAAGATTGGCGTATGCCCTTTTTAGGAGGTATAATAATAGGTATAATTGCAGCTTTAGTCTTATCTGTTGGACTTGGTGGAGGGATATCTGGTGGGCCAACACAAGATTCTGCAACTATATCAGAAACAGAAAGTAATCTTAATAGATTTTTAGGTAATAATACAGGAATAATACTTCCTGGAGCTTCAAACCATACAATAGATAGTATTAGTCAACACCAAAAAACAGGTCTATATAGAGCTAATATCACATTAACAGGCAGTATACAAGGACAGGAAATAAACGAAAACGGAACAGTCTATATAACCCAAAACGGAAAATACGTATTTTTCGGCTCTCCAATACCACTATCCAGAGACATTAATATACCAACACAACCACAACCACAGCAAAACACCACACAAAATACAAACAGATCCACTTAAACAAAAAATGAAGATATAGTTGTATCAAGTAGAAACTGTTTATTTCTTAATTATTATATAAAAATTTCTTAACTATTATATAAAAAATAGTTATAGATAGGTATAAAAACAGTTATAGATAGATATGAAAAATTATTTTTATTTTTGTATTTGTTTGGAGTATTTGTTTTCTGGGTCTACTTTTTCCGGTTCTTCTCTTTTTAGTATTTCAGAGACAAAATCTTCTAGTATCCCCTCACTTTTGTTAGAAATAACTATTTTGTTGTCTTTTACCTGAATTTTAGCTTTGAACCCCGATTCTATACCGGATATCTCTCTTATTTGTTATGGAATTTTTATTTCTCCATTTTCACCAACATCTGCTTCAACTTCAAACACCATATCAACAATATATCCTTTTTTCTTTTTTATGTGTTGTTCTATCTTATGAGGGTGTATAAGGGAGGTGTGTAGGTACTCCTACTTTTTAGGTGTGGGGTATACGGACCTCTTAACAAATATTAAGTAACCTTGCGTTGTATGGTATTTTATATGGTAGTTTGGTGGGGTTTACTGTCTTATCAACAAAACCAAATCCCCCCTAACGCCAACACAGACTTATAATACACGTGGACAAGAATCGAAAGGATTCAAAGGTAAACCCTGAAATCCTCTTAGAGAGTAAGGTCTAGAGCGCGTTGTGGACACACCACAGAGAATAAACACCCACTATAGTGGAATTTTAAAGAAAACTTCTCTAGAAACCCCACACTTTAGAGCAACGAGAAATCACTATTTGTTTATATCTAATAAAAAAAATTGAAATAAATATTTAATTTGGAAATTACGATTCCCGAAATCACGGTTTCTTTAATTAAAGATATTTTTTGTTAATATTTTTTCGGAAGATTTTGTTTAATTAGACTGTTTAGATTTGTCTAATGAGTAGTATTCCTACACGTAGTGAGATTGATGATAGATATAAATGGAATCTTGAAAATATATATAGTTCTATAGATGAATGGAAAAAAGATTATAGTGAAATAGAAGAAAAAATAGAAGAACTAAAAGATTTTAAGGGTAGGACAACAGAGAGTGGTGAAGTTTTACTTTCCGTTTTAGAGCTACGTGATACAATAATGAGAAGGGTTTCTATGTTGGCTGCTTTTGCTAGGATGCGTAGTGATGAAGATACTAGAGATCAAGAGTTTCAGAGTCTATCTTCACAGGGTCGTTCATTGAGTTCCAAGGCAGGTAGTGCTGCGAGTTTTATAGAGCCAGAAATACAGAACACACCGAAAGAAGAGATAGAACGTATGGTGGAGTCTACGGATGGTCTGAAACTATATAGGCATTATCTTGATGATGTATTGCGTATGAAACCATATACACGGTCTATTGAGGTAGAGGAGGTTCTTTCAGATCTTGGTGAGGTGTTAGGTAGTCCAAACGATATATATAAGATGTTAACTAATGCTGATATGACATTTCCAGAGATAGAAAAACCAAGGGGAGAAAAAGTTGAGATAACACAGTCAAATTTTACCAAGCTATTAAGAAACGAGGATAGAGAGTTTAGAAAAAAAGTACATAGGTCCTTCTATAAAGAACTAGATAGTGTCCGGAATACTGTTGGTTCCTCTCTTAGAAATTCTATAAGGGGAGATGTAAAAATTGCCGACATTAGGGGATATGAAACATGTCGAGAAGCAGCTATGCATCCCCCGAACATACCAACAAAAGTCTATGATATATTATTAGATACTATAGAATCAAATCTAGATGTATTATATAGCCATATAGAACTTAAAAAGGAAGCATTAGATCTGGGTGAGATAGAGGTGTGGGATCTATATATGCCGCTACCACAAAAACAGGAACCAGAGATACCATACGAAAAAGCTAAACAATACATCATAGACGCAGTAGAGCCTCTAGGAGAAAAATATCAATCTAAACTAAAAGGGGGACTAGATTCTATGTGGGTTGATGTATATGAAAACCGAGGGAAGAGATCTGGTGCTTATAGTGGTGGAACATATGATACACAGCCATATATATTGATGAACTACCAAAAGGACCTATCTTCCATGTATACACTAGCACATGAACTTGGACACTCACTACATTCAGAGCTAACAAGTGAAAACCAACCATACATATACAGTGACTATAAGATATTTATAGCAGAGATAGCAAGCACAGTAAATGAAACACTACTAACACACCACCTACTAAACAATACAGAAAACAAGAAAATACAGAAACATGCACTAAACCAACAACTAGAACAGTATAGATCAACCCTATATAGACAGACAATGTTCGCAGACTTTGAAGATAAAATACACAAAATGGAAGAAAACAATCAACCACTAACTCCAGACTTACTCGATGAAACATATAAAGAATTCAAAACAAAATACTATAAACCAGCAAACATCGACAAACACATAAAAAAAGAATGGATGAGGATACCACACTTCTATTATAACTACTATGTATACCAATATGCTACAGGAATATCTATAGCAACAACAATAACAAAAAATATATTAGATAAAGGAAAATCAGAAGCTGAAAAATACCTAGAATTTCTAAAATCAGGATCCAAAAAATACCCAATAGAACTACTAAAAATAACAGACATAGATCCCACAAAACCAAAACCCATAAAACAAACAATACAACAATATAAAAAATACATCCAACAATATAAAAAACTAAACTAACAAAAAAACCAAAAACACACCCACAAAAACAATAATATAGAAAACTAAAAATTTACAGTATAACCTCGAGAGTGCCTAGAAGGCTTGACACCGAGGTAGTTCACTCTATTTTATAATATCAAACAATAATTTTTTGATGAATTAATTTTGTGGCTGTGTTAGTTGTTGTTGTAGCTGTTGTATGTCTGTCGGTTCTGAAAACATATACTGACCATCTTTTGATACATATATTTCCCTGTATTCCTGTAATGACTCAAGCCGTATAGGATTTCTCTGAACTACCGTGTATCCATCTACAGATATATTTACACGATATAAAGATGAAAACCTAGAATCTTCAATATTGTATACAGTAGAGTTTATAGATAAATTATCTGCAGATAAGTTTTCACTTTGGTTTGCATAAAATGCAAGCTGTCTCTCCTGTCGTCTTGACTGATTATTTATAAGGTTTTGTACAATCTGCCTAACCTCATCCTCTCCAAGAGTATTCTCTAAACTAGAATTATCTGGAGATGTCTGGTCTATATCACCTGTTGAACCATTCCCTATCATACCTGCACCAACATATCCAACAAAAAAGGCAATCAAGATTGCCCCCCCAAAAACTAAAAATATATTACGACGTCTACTAGAATTAAGATCATCTAACAACATAAAAACCAAATACAGTTCTCAATAGAAAAAAATACCTATAAAAACCAATACCATAAAAAATCCCGTATCAACCAAAACTAAACATAGAAATCTTCAGTAGTCTTTATATATTTTCTCTGCTCTGTGAGACATGGTTTCTATCTGTATTCTATATAGAAGAAATCTATTTTTTGGAAGGAAAAGAATTTTTTCGTAATTAAAAAGGTTGATGACTGTAGACATATAGGTTTTATTTAATGTTTAAGGTTGGAGCACATGTCTCTATTAGTGGAGGAATACCTAATGCTGTAGATCGTGAAGTTGAGTTTGGAGGTAATTGTGGACAGATATTTGTAGGTTCACCTAGAGGGTGGAAAGTCAGTGAAATAGATAAAAAAGAGGCAGAAGAATTTAAAGAAAATTCAGATGATAAAGAACTTTCCCCTTGGATTGTTCATGGAACATATCTTGTTAATTTTGCTACTCCAAAACATGATTTAGGCGAAAGATCTATAAACACCGTACAAGAAGAGTTGAATGCCGCTTCAACACTTGATATTCCTTTCTATGTTTTCCATCCAGGAGCTCATACTGGTAGTGGAGAAAAAAGAGGTATAGAAAAAGTGGGGGATCGTCTATCTGAACTAGACATCCCAGATAATGTAACATTACTCTTAGAAAATACATCTGGTAAAGGTACCACTGTTGGAAAAAAATTTGAAGAACTAGAAAGTATGGTCGAAAAATCTAGTTATGGTTATCAAGATATAGGTTTTTGTCTCGATACTTGCCACCTATACAGTGCTGGATACAACTTTACAACCAAAGAAAAAATAGATAATTTGGTACAAAAAATAGACGATATCCTTGGAATAGACAACGTATACTATCTCCATCTAAACGATTCAAAGCATCCACTAGGATCCGAAAAAGACGAACATGAACACATAGGAGAAGGAAAAATAGGAGAAAAAGGATTCAAACTATTCATAAACCACGGAAAACTACGTAACAAACCAATGGTGTTAGAAACACCAGAAGACGACAAAGGATTCCAATGGAATATAGAAAAAATAAAAACACTAAGAACATAATTTCGAATCTCAGAAAAAAGATATATTACTATATCTCTAATCCCTAGGAGATAAAGAGTTAGAATTTCTATTTTTTTGTTTTAATTCCTTTCTAAGATAAATATAATATATACTATTGATTTCTGGTTTTTTATGTATAAAATGGGTTTTTTGCTATTTTTCTAGTTGTTTTTCAGTCACATGCCAAAGACTTGACTAGAACGGGAGTTCACGCTGAATCCCACCACTAAAGCGGTGTATAGGTCAAAAGTGTTGCATTTGTATTTGGTCGTCTAGTTCCGGGTGGTTTGGTGATCTGTCGTCGTAGTTTTTTTGGGCTATGAAGTCTTCTGTTAGGTATCCTAGAAATACTCTGTATATGTCGTCTACTGACCTGTATTCTGTTGTTTGTGAGTATTTTAGTATGTCTTGTATTTCTTCTGTTTCTCCGTTTTGTGCTATTACTTTTTTGTCTCCGAGTTTTTGTATAAGGTCTTTGTGTTTTATGGGGTATTCGTATTGTTCTGTTAGGTATTTTTTTAGCTCTGTATGCCTCATGTTACCAAATAACATTGAAAGCATATAAAGATTATGAATGAACAAAAAACAGTAATATAAAACTAAACCTTAAAAATAAAAAACGTAATACCAATAAATAAAAAAATTAAAAAACAGAAAAACTAACCATGTGTACAAAAAAAACAAAAGACATAACTAAACATAACTAACACAACAAAAATATAAAAGAAAAATAGAAACCCATAGTACAACCTAACAGAAATATAAGCGAGAATGAAAGAAATAGAAAATAATATAGTTTCTTTTATACAAAAAATTGTAGAAGATACAAATACAGATGGAGTAGTGATCGGTCTAAGTGGTGGAATAGATTCAACAATAACAGCACACCTAGCAGTAAAAGCTCTTGGAAGCCAAAATGTATATGGACTAATTTTACCGGCAGATCCTACAGAAAAACACAACATAAAAGATGCAGAAAAAACAGCAGAAACTCTATCAATCAACTATAAAAAAATCAATATACAGCCAATACTAGATCAATTATTAGAAACAATAGAAAAAACAAAAAAAGAAAAATACAAACAGGCAATAGGAAACACTGCAGCAAGAACGCGTATGATGATAAATTATTTTGAGGCAAACACAAAAAACACCCTAGTTATAGGTACAGGAAACCGTACAGAACTATTACTAGGATATTTTACAAAATACGGAGATGGCGGAGTGGATCTGCTACCAATAGGAGATCTATATAAAACACAAGTAAAAAAAATCGGCCGCCACCTAGACATACCAGAAAAAATCATAGAAAAACCACCAACAGCAGGACTATGGGAGGGGCAAACAGATGAATCAGAACTAGGACTACCATACAAAAAAATAGACAAAATCCTTAAAGCCCTAATCGATCAACAAAAAACAATACAACAAACATCAAACCAACTAAACATAAAAAAACAAAAAATAAAAAAATACAAAAAAATGTACGAAAAAAGCAAACACAAAAGGGCTACACCCCCCACACCAAAACAATACACAAACACCAAAAACTAAACCAAGAAAAATATATAGAAAAATAACTAAAAAACCTATAAGGTAATCTATTCTTTATTTTTTTCTTTATGTTCAGAGAGTTTCTCTCTAAAATCCCTACGTCCCTCCTCCATTTTTCTATATAAATCTCTATCCATATATCCTCCAAACACCTCCTCTTGATTAGAACTAAATCTATCTATTTCTGGAAATCTATCCCATCCGTTATGTTTTAACATATATGCTTCTCCATCCAGATATACTATATCACCAGGCCTTAAAGACCTCTTATCTTCCTCATTATCAATCAAACTAGACCTACGAGCTATCAACCAACAACGCTTAAATACGTCTCTTAGATTTTCTATATCATCAAAACTCCAAACACGCTCATAATACCTCTCACAATCTTCAGAGCTAGGAGGACTATCACCGCTAACTATACCCTTTCTATATACAAGATCAGAAATATCCTCAACCCTATAAAAATAAACTTCAGCCCTCATCAACAACGTAAAAAAATAACAACTACAACCTTATAACATCCCCTCCTTTTATACTGATATCTAAAACTATAGACCTCTAATAATTCAAGAAATATAAAAACATAAAAAACACACAACAAAAAAACATAGCTGTGTTAAATGGAATATTTTGAAGACATAGAAACACCAAAAACCTGGAGGTTTGGAGAATACACAATGAAAGAAAACGAAATTTTAGAATTTAGAAAAAAGTACGATCCAATACCATCACAGATAGACAAACAAAAAGCAAAAAACTCCTATTTTGAAGGCCTGATAGCAAGCGGACTACACACCCTATCTATAACAACAAAACTATTCATAGAAAACACAGATCTCCAAATAATTGCCTCACCAGGGTTCGGAGACACAAAATGGAAAAAACCAGTCAGACCAAAAGACACAATAACAATAAAAGCAGAAATAACAGAAAAAACCAACCAAAAAAACAAACCAGGGGGAAAAACAGAATGGAAATGGAAAACATACAACCAAAAAAACAACGAAGTAATGACAACACAACCAACACTACTAATCCAAACAAAAAATAACATCTAAAAACTCAAAACAAAACATAAACGCCACCAATAAAAGATTTAAACCACAACCCACAAAAAATAACCATAAAATGCGAGATACATACACTATCAGTGAGGAGGAGCCTCCTTCTGTACATGAGTTGCCTGAGGGTTCCCAGAGTGTCTTGGAAACTATGGGTAGTAGGAGGTCTGTACGGTGGTTTGAACCAGCAGAACCAGTAGAAGAATGGAAAATACAAACCATGTTGGAAGCCGCACTAGCATCTGCAACTGTGGGTAATTATAATGGGAATGGATGTGTTGTATTATATA
>JAHENH010000077.1 GCA_018609935.1 Halobacteriales archaeon
CACCCAACTTAAAATACTCCACAGGAAAACCCTCACCACCAAAAAAACCCCCAACCCTATCCAACCTATCAGCAACACCACCAAAATCCCTAACCTCATAAGACAAATTTTTGAGCTCTATTTCATGGAATCTATTCATTTCACGAATAACCTGTTCAGTATCTTTCTTCTGTGGTTTTTCTGCTGTATCAGGGAATTCATCATTTCTTTTCGAACCTAACCACAAAGTCAATAAAACATTTGTTTCAGAAAGTTTTTGAGTTAAATTATAAGTCGAACTAGATTCAGCTTTAATATTTATTTTGTATGAATTTGGTACTACATTATATCGTTCTTTATAAAGCTGTATTTCAGAGTTAACACTATCTCTAGCTTCCTCCAATCCGTTAACCTCAACATCAAAAGGGCTTACAACCATTATCTATAGTTAAATATACCATGTTTCTGTTCTTACTATTTAGTCTTTAATCCTTCTATTATTTTTCCCTATAAAAATGATAACATAATATTATAACTAAAATTGTTAGATCATATCTATTTTTGAAGATATTAATAAAAATATTTACCAACATAGTCCTGTATTATACGATATCCAAATATATAACTCTAAAAAACTGATATTTATATTTTTATTCTTAAAAAAATAAACTAAATAAAGTTATCACCAATAAATTATTAAAAACGAAAAACCTAAATTTGTATTATGTATAAAAGTTCCATAGAAAAAAAACCTACAAACCCAACAAAAAAATTAAATATCTACACAAACAGCATCACATGGAACAATCCAAAAAAAGCAGCTTATGCATATATATGTACTAAAAATGGTGAAATATTCCATAAAAAATCCAGAACTATTGGACAAACCACAAAAAACAGAGCAGAATATAAAGCAATAATTTTAGCCCTCAAAAATACAGAAATAAATAAAAAAACAACTATGTATTCAAACAATGAATTTATAATTAAACAAATAAGGAGACAAAAAATAACCCACCCATACCTTAAACCACTACATAATAAAGTACAAAACATAAAACAAAAAAACAAAGAAATAAAATTCGAATATTTAAATAAAGAAAACAAATATATACAAAAAACAAAAAGATTACTAAAAAATACAATTAAACAAAAAAACTAAAACACTAATAGATATTTACAAATAAAAAAGACGCTTATCACCCCCCCATATTGAATAACTCCAACCTAGACGTTAACATATCAGTCAATAAACAACACCACTACTTCTACGATAAGTGTCTAACCCATTAATGAACAAACTAGACAACTCCATAAACCCACAAAGATTAAAAAAGATACAGATATATCATAGAAAAATGGTAAAAAAACTAGAACCATCTGAAATAGAAGAAATAAAAGAGAAAACAGACCAAATAATAAAATTTGCTCAAGCTCTAGAACCAGAAAGCGCAGATGAAGCCAAGGTATTATCACAGATCCAAGTAAATGCAACAGAAATCAAAAAAACAGTGGATCAAAAACAACTTGATCAATAAAAATTATCAGCCAAAAATATTATTCTAATAGATATTAATTAATTAAATTTTATATCCCTAATAAATAACCAAACAGTATATATGGACACAATAAACAACTTCTGAGTCAGCCCCAAAGATACCTTAACTATTTCTAGATATAGATTAAATACTTTTTTCTAGAGAACCGGCAAAGTTTGCCGGTATAAGAATTCTCTTTTTAAAAAACCCATTTATCTATATATAGAAGATAAGATGTCTACAAAAAATATGGAGATAAAGACAAAAGAACCTAAAAAAGAACATATAGAATCCAAGCTAATTGATGATGGACAAGTAGCATGTATTTCTGTCTCTAACAGCTCACTCCAATACCTAGAATACCACAAACCAGAAAATATAGGTAGAACCACAAAGAGAAATTTCGAAGTCAAAAGCCTAACTAAAAGAGAAGCTGAAAAAAGACAATATAAACCCTGTAAATACTGTTTTCCAGAACAACAAAAATAATATCTATTTTTTCTTCTAATTCTAAAAAAACTTTATATTAAGATAAAAAAGAGATAAGAATTCCTAACTAAATTTATCCCATTTTAGGTTTATAAGAAACATTATAGTTTTATAAGAAATTGAATAAAATATAGCTTAAATATGAATATATGAACTTTGATCAATATATTTTAGATATAGAATTTATATCTGAAAGAACCTATAGAGTTATCGGGCATATATAGTATATAAGGGGACAAGCAGAATAAGTAAGCTCTAGGACATTTGATCCCATACCACACCCGAAGATTTAGGAATCTTTTTTCGATGATTTCAATATACATCCTCCATGTTGCTAGACGGGTTTCCCCCTATGTTAGAGTGTCTTGTGGATGTGTCAATCCAGCACTCCAACATTTCATTAACCTAAGCCTTTCTGAGGTTTCTCCCCCAAAGAGTAGCATACAATGTAGTTTTTACCACACAACACACTATATACACCACATTAAATTTTTGATATAATGCGAAAACACGGTAGGTTTAGACTGTTCGTAGGCTAGAATTGTTGTCGCTTGACTCCACCTAAACACGGAGATATCCACTTAACTATGCATCAACTCTGTACGGAACAAAATGACTCTATAATAATGGAGTTCTTGAAACAGATAGAGATTCGAAAACGAAAAATTCTCTCCTAAGGGACAGATAGTTCACTACTCAGACTTAATTATTGCATCATCTTTTACATTAGGTGCCCCTATAGCAAGAACTATAGATTTTTCTAAAGCTCTAATCTTTCTCCATGAATCAGGAGATACAACTACGAAATCATCTTTTGCAAGCTCCAATAAATCATCATCTACCTCTATTTCAATCTTACCATCAATTATATAGTATAATTCTTCTTGTTTTTCTTGTTTATGTAAATTGTTAGAATCTCCTTTTTCATATATCCAAACAGAGGGCCGCATATTTTCAGTCTTTAATTCATAACCTATAGCTTTTAATTTAGGATTAACACCATCAACATCAATATCTCGACTTTCAACACTATCTAAACTTATTTTCGAATACATATAATATAATAATATTTTTTATTATATTAAACCCACAAAAGATAATAGTTTAAGACATACTCTGGAAAACTCATTAGTTATTTTAATTTATATTGTTTTGTTTCTTTTATGGTTGAAAAAGATTTGAGTTTTCAAGCATATTTCTTTTTATTCATACTAGTTTTTTTTGGAATTATTAGTTTTTTACTTATTGTTCCCTATCTTTATTATATAATTGGAGGAGTACTGTTAGTTTATCTTTCCTATCCCTTATACGAAAAAATAAATAAAATCACTGGTTTTGAAACTTTATCTTCTATATTAGTTATAGTAGTTTTAATTATTGTTGCAGTTACACCTACAATATATCTTACACAAGAAGTTATATCACAGGGTAATCAAGTATTAGAATCTATAGGTAAAGGAACAGTCACAATACTAGATACAGATTTTATCGAAAATATTATCTACCAGATAACTGGAGATACAATAAATATTGAATCAATAATTGAAAATGCTTTTTCTCAGGCTGGAAACATACTGTCTTCAGAACTTCCAGTAATTCTAGTTACTTTTATAGATATAGTTATAGGTTTATTTATAACAGCTGTCACAATGTATTATCTATTTAAAGACGGGGAGAACCTCTTTCTTTATTTAAAGGACATTATACCACTAAAAAAAGATATAGTTGAAAGACTAATCAAAGAAATAGATAAAATGTCTGAAGCTATATTACTAGGCCATTTTCTGACAGCTGTTATTCAAGGAGTTATAGCAGGCCTAGGTTTATGGATAGTTGGAATTTCAAACGTGTTATTTTGGACTTCAATAATGATCGTACTAGCAATTATACCAATAGTCGGAAGTTTCTTAGTCTGGGGTCCAGCAGGATTATATATTATATTCATACAATCTGACCCTCTACCCGGAATTGGATTATTGATATACGGAAGTATAGTAGTAGGGCTAAGTGACAACTTCATAAGAGCGTATTTTGTTGGTCATAGAGGAGATATACATCCGCTAATTGTAATAATAGGGGTTATAGGAGGGGTTCCACTATTTGGAGTTCTAGGAGTTATTTTAGGACCTCTACTTTTAGGATTTTTTACATCATTACTAAGAGTTTATAGAGAAGATTTTTCTAAAAATTAACTAAAGTATATCTTAAACATATAATTAGAAGAACCAAAGATATATTTTTATATATGAAAATAACATATGATTAAAATCTATAGTTGACCATGATAATACTTAATAGAAAAAATAAATTTTGTATTTTTTGATTTTATACTTATATACTAGATTAAAGTAATTTATCTATTCTCTGTCTGACGACTAAGAGTAAAAAATAAATACTATCAAATATATGGACTTATGTGCAAAAAGTAAAAGGCTGGAACAAATTCACAACAAAATTTAATATTAAAAAATTAATTGAAGAAAAAGAAATTAACCACCCAGAAAAATATGGTTTTAAGAACCTAAGAGATATGAAAAAGTTTGTTCAAGGAAGAGGAGAATACGACGATAAACTTAGCTTTAAACCATCTTCATATTACGACAGCAAAAAACAGAACCCAGACAAACCAAGAAACCTAAATTGGGAAAAAATAAGAAAGAAATACAATCTAGAAAAACTTTAAATACACAACAAAATATATATAACGTATAAACAATTATACCGCTGATAACTAAATAATTTAATATTTATAACTTAAAAATAGTTATTACTTATATATCTATTATAAATATATAAGAAATTAGAAGTAAACTCTATATCACTAATAAGAATACAAGGGAATATCTTATATTTATCATATCATTATCCACCAAAAATATAAAAAATCTAAAAAATATATTTTTAAAATATAATAACGTATTAGACCAAAGTATTAATCTATATGTCTTGTTAACCTATTTGATTAATTTTTTTCTAAAGATTCTAGTATAGTTTTATCCCTCTTTTCTGATGTCATACCAGTAGTTAGTATCATCTTTATACCTTCTTCAACTGATATATCTACATCTTCTACATTTGATTCTTTCTGGATTGATAAAAAGCCAGCAGTTGGATTAGGACTCATAGGTACAAAGACATTATAGACTTTTTCATCATATTTTTCCTGTATAGATCTATGTGCATCTCCAGTTACAAATCCAATCATATCAGAATCAGTATTAGGCCAGTCTACTAAGATTACTCTATCGTATTTTTCCCCGCCTTCAATCATAGTATTTGAAACCTCTCTAACACTTGAATAAACCATTTTAACTATAGGTGTCTTTGACATAAGCTCCTCAAAGATTTTGAAAACTTTGTCCCCAATACCTTTCTTTATTATATAACCAAACAATGTTATAATTCCAAACAATATCAATATAGTTATAATATCAGCTATTATATCTATACCACCTACAAACTCTGATAGTCCAAAAATACTAATTAGAGGCTGGATAAATCCTACAATATTGTCAAACACAAATCCTAAAACAATAACTGTAATAATAAATGGAGTAATCAATATTAAACCAAATACGAAATTATTTTTTATTCCTTTTTTTATTCTCTGCATAATTATATAATATCCGATCCAGATATAAAAACAACAAAAAAATACTTACAAAAAAACAAAAATAGAAGGGAATAAATATATTTTTAATTCTTTGTTAACAATCATAGTTTTCTATCCAAACAAAAGTATATTAAATTTATTTTTTAAAAAGAAATTAAATAATTTTAATTATTTAATAACAGTTTTTTGTTAAAAAATAAAAATAATATATAGATTAAACAACATTGACTTCACTAGTAAAAGAATGATTAACAATGGACATAGTTGAGATTATAATTCGAATATTTATTGGTATTTCACTTATATTAACTAATGAGTTTTTGTAGCAACCGAATTTGCTTTAACACGTGCCCTACAGTTCTCTAGCGACGAATCCATTGAAGACACACCTAAATTAAACCGAGCTTGGGATATGACCAACACTCGAGATATATCTAACTACTTGCCAAGTTGGTATTACAGCTTCTAGTATAGCTATTGGTATAGTTGCTGAACCTGCATTAGCAACTATTTTTGAGCTATTATTCAAAACCACAATACTCACCCCACTAAGAGCAGGCAGTATTCTAGCTTTTTTACTTATAAATCTAGTACATCTAAACCATGGTGAACAGACACCAACGTATCTAGGTGTAGAAAAATCTAGAATGATATGTCGTTATGGAGCCACTCCATTATACCGGTTCAATAAACTTATCCCCACTATAATCAAACTAGGTGGCTAGATCGCAAAGAAAACTCTAAAAATATTTGGTATACAAATGACAGGTGCTTGGCTTGACACAGAACAAAACGTTATTGAATCAAGAGCAGATATTAGAAACAAGCTTTGACCCATACTAAAAAAGATAACTTATCTGAAGAACGTTGAGACTAAGTTATGAAAGCCCTAACTATAGGAGAGAAATCAACCTAGAGAAATAAATCAACTAGAGAAATAATGGTTCCAGCCAAAGATATAGTTTCATTATCAACTGAATCCACACTTGAAGCTGTTATGGGCGAACAGGATCCAATAGAAGAAAAAAGTCTTAGATCACTCGTCAGCTTCTACTTTTTGAAAGGAAGTAGAGCTTTACCAGTGAGTCTCTCTAATTTTTTATGGGGGTACTCCTAAGCAATGAAATTTGTCAGTTTTTCCTGACTTTAGGGTAAGACCAACGGTTTATCACTACAACACATTATTTTTATCCTTGTCGTAGATCATGGAGACTATTTCCTTTACAACATGGTTACAGTTATTTTCCACATAAAGGACATCGTCTCTGTAAACAAAGAAATATTATTCTGTCCCATATAAACTCAAAATAGGAGAATTAACAATTAATTTTCTCACCACTGAAGCAAGGATTTTAATAGACCCTACAAAAAATCAATAATAAATACTAATGTTTTTAAATATATGTTAAAATTAATCTATAAAAATAATAGGTTAAACTTAAATATTTTCTTTATATATTTTATTGATGGTTATATCTCCAATTTAATATTTTTCATTATCTAATAAAATAGATTTGTAAAAATACAAAAAATAAAAGGGTTCTATATAGAAGATATTCTATAATGGAAGATAAAACTAAAAAGGAAGTACTATCTTTGATAGCAATATTTGCAGGATTGACTAATATATATCTTGGTGTTACCTCAAATAACCAATATCTACTATTTTCCATTGCAGGTGCATGGATAATACTAGGTATTTATATTAATCCGAAAACAAATAAGTTCATAGAAAACTATATAGAAAAATACCTAACATAATCCAAAAACAAACAAGTATTACCTATAAATCTATAGATTACTAAATCTATAAAATAAGTTATCAGTTCTACTGTATAAACTAAATAGTAAAAAAAATATTGAATAAAATACTAGTTAAAGATATATATAAAATTTTTTTTTAAATTAAACTCAAGTTATGGTTTTTTGTAGTAATAACTGAGCTTAATATCAGTTTAGCTATTTCTAAAGCGGTAATTAAGTACTTCTAATGAGTAATCATCAACAGTGCCTGGACTTTCAGTAATAGGTATTTGGAATGGCCATTCCTCACCTGGAGCTAATACTCCTCCAGTTTCTCCTGCACGAAATACTTTTCTATATGTGGTTATAGCTCTGTCTCTGTCATCATATAAAGTTAGCCTTATCTCTATATATTCTATTCTTCTATCAGATAGATTTGTAGCTATACCTTCTATTCTTAATCGTTCAAATCCATTACGTTCTATTATGTCTTTCACATTTGATATTTCAATAACTGTAGTTCTATTTACAGTTATCGTACTAGATATATTATCGTTTTCTGATCTTGCCCCAATTGTGATATTAGGTCGTGTAACTAGATCATTAGATACCGTTATATTATGTGTTAATGATCCAGAACTTATAGTTTGAGTTTCTACCACATTATCATTCACTATAAAACTTACTTCACCTTCCTCATCTCCCTTGTTTTCTAAGTTAACACTAAAACTAAATTCTTCTTCCTCTATAGATGAGGGTGCATCAATACCATGGAAAACTATATTGGCAGGTTCAGAAACTTGTTGTGTTTCATTACCATCTGTTGCATTTTCCTGAGGGGGCTCACTCTCACCTCCTAAGCACCCTACAGATACTGTTGTTACTAAAACAGTCGAAGAATACTTAATAAATTTACGTCTCTGTTCTTTCATAGTTATTAAAGCTTTTATTTTCTTTTAAATATTTCTACGCCCTTATATATATACTTTACAAAATAATATATTTCCGTTTTTATCTTTATAGTTATACTCAATATGGCTTTTATCTAATTTTTTATTGATGCCTTACTTATCAAATGTATAAAATTTTTAGTTTGTAGGGGTTTTTTTATTGTTTAGTTTTTACTTTAACTGGTATGGTACATAAAAAAGTAACTCTTCTTGGAAAAAGTGGGAAAAGCTTTGAAGACGCTACAAAAGACGCAATAAATCGTGCTGATAAAACCCTTGAAAATATAGAGTGGGTGGAAGTAAAGGAGTTAAGTATAGAAACACCTATCCGAGAAGAAACAAACAACCTAAAATATCAAGCTGAAGTTGAATTATCATTCGAATTAGAGGATCCTGAAAAATAAACCTAACAAGACCTACAATTATATATATTATTTTATATTTCTAATAACTAAAAGAATTTTTATCCTATCATAACTATTGGATAATAGGGAACTACCCAACCCTACTTGATAGCTTTAGCCGTCTCGTTGAAGGTGGGGCTTCCCTGTTCAACCACCCAGCTTAGAGAGATAAACTCACCAGAGGTCTTGATGTCAGAGGACTTAAATTTGGGCAGTACCTGCCCTATAAGATCTATAACTTTATTTACGATGTTTATAGGTGCGTTCAAATCACGATCTATCTCCAAATCACACTCTTTACATTTATGGATTCTTTCCAATAGATCTTTATTCCCCTTATTATTACAATTAGGATTTGAGCAGTTCTTAGATGTATCTTTAGGGTTTACCTCTATTAGCTTGCCTACCAGCTTGTAAATACATTTATAAACAACCATAGACACAAATTTATTCCACGCATGATTAGGTATATATCGGTTTAATCTAGAGCTTTCACTTTCGGATAGATATATTTACTGTCAAGGTCTTCTACAGCTATTACATCATACTTTTCTCAGGCCCTTAAGAAGTTATGTAGAAAATCACATCTAGCATTTCACAGTTTTTAGTAAGGTGCTGCAAGTCCTTGTTTTTATTTCTTCCAATTATTACTACCAACTTGTTTTCTTGATAGCTTCTTTTGTTCTCTACGTACTCTTGTCCACTTAGCATATAGAAGTTGTTTTAGATGTTCTATTCTTCTGCCTTTGTTATCTGTTAGAAAATTTGAAACATTTAGATACAAGCCTATGATGTCTGAATCTCTTGTAGTTGGTTTCTTATCAGATTCGGTACTACGAGGTTCAGTATTACTTTCCAATTATTATTACTGTATTGTTTGATTATTACTCCTTTAACCTCGGCTTTTTCAGGTGTGTTTCTGTGAAAGTTTACTGGTATAGTTCCAATTTTGCTTAGATAGATATATTCTTCTTTCTGTTTTACCTTGAATCCTGATTGATTGTACTCAATACTGTTGATCGGTTTTTGTAGCGTAGCTTTCCTACTTTCTGTCCTTTTAGCTTCTGTTTTGATAATCCTTTAATTGAACTGTATATCCTGTTAATCTTAGCTCTATTATTTTATTTTTTTAATCTCCAGGAAGTATGTCCCCCAATGCAGCCCCTATGCTCATTGGTAGAAATACTACAATTATATTAGAAAGTGCGAGATAGGTATTTGTCCAATTTATCCTCCCCCACATAGTCATTAATATTAACGCTGTAGTAAATGAAGTTAAGATAACTCCTATTAGTCTTCTTGGTATCAAACCAAATATTGGTTTATGTATCTTTACTTCCTGTATATCTGCTATATAAAGTATTCCAAGCACCGTTCCTATACTAAATAGTACATTTCCAGCCAGATAGATCGGATGTATTGCCAGAAATTCAGCTACCTCTTGTGTACCTCCTTCTACAACCATTGGTACTCCAAATATAATACTACCAAGCAGTGCTTCTGCTATATCCCCTCTATCGAATCCTTTTATCACTCTACCAAACATCCTTTCAGTCTTTGTCGCCTGAATCGCCGTATGCATCACATCCCGAACCTTCTTTCTTTCCTCATTTGTATCAACAGTCTCCTCTAATATTTCAAACTCATCAAGAAGATCTTCTAAATCCGTCTTATCAGAATTACCCATATAATAAATGAATAAACAAGTATTATTAAACCTAGACACAATATAGAAAAAAACAATTAAACTTCCCAAAAAACTTATAATTAAATAGTATTATATCCCCATTTCTTCAGATATTTAGAAAAGATCTATAACTATTTTAAGAAGGGTTCATAGCTATTTTAAGATTATATACTATTAACAACAACCTTTTATTATAAATATAAAGAAATTCTAAAAAAATTCCGAGGTAAAAATATAAAACTTGACATCAATAGCTACCATATAAACCTACAATAATACCTTTGAGTATAGTATTTATAGTGATCTGTCTCGTCTGGTTTTTCTTCTATCCATGCAACATCTATAGTTCCTTCCTCATTGTTTATTTTGTCAATAGTAAATTCCTCAGGTAAAGTTTCATAGATTTGATCTATTAAAGCAACTTTATCAAATCTTAAACGGATAGAACATGTTTCCCCTGTATCATTAATATCATAAACTTCAGCTCTAGGTGATATATCTTTTATTACAGATTCAATTATATTTTCTAACTCATCAGCTATTTCAAAGAGATTATCATTTTTCCGTCCCTGTAACTATATATTTTCTCTGCAAGTTCATTGTTTTCTCGCATAAAATCATCAGGTAATTTATCTGACATATCTCACATACAACTAATTCAATAAAATTTTTATTTTTTATTTTATCTAGTAGAATAGCTATATATAGGGAAAAACAAAAATAAAAAAATATATCCTGGGTGTCAACAATAGGATATAGAAAAAACACCTAATATATCTACACCAGCTTGAAAATGTTGGACTCTACACAAGCAAAAATACTGCAAATATTTTAGAATTTGTAGAAAAACACAAAAATGGCTCTAGGACATAATAATATGACCCTTAAAACACGAAAGGGCTATAAGCGTAGTAGTGGCAAAAAGCCACATCTAATCTTCAAGGACAGTTAACTTAATTGTTTGGAATCTATTCAATAGCTCCCTATCTACCTTATAGCATTCATGTCGATTTTCTTATTTATCCTCAAAGCAAAAAAAGCATATCCCAAAAATCTCTAACCTTCTCAGAAACACCAGAATCCTAGAATTTCTGTGGATAAATCTATAAGATCAGATGGATTATATATTAATATTATTGGAGAGTCGGTATCGAGAATAAGTTTTACAGTACCAAAGGATTGGAAGTCAATTGATCATATTGATGACGGTGGTAAATATACAAGAAATAAATATATAAATAGAAATGTAAACCGAGAGCAATTGGATGTTTCTTGGGTTTGGCTAAATAGTCAATCTATGGTCAAAGTTTCAAATGTTTTGGTTCCTTCAGATAAAGCTGGAGATAAATCAATAACTATTGAAGCTATGATTATGGAGGTAGTTCAACTAAAATTGTAGGAATTAATTCATTTGAAATTGAAAAAGAAAATAATGGTATTAAAAACAACTCTAAAGGCTTCGGTAAAATCGTAAGAAAAATAATCTATGTAGAAGAAATAGATACGTCTGATATTGCTGGTTTAGATATACTAAACGATTTTATGGAAATGGCAAAAGGAGTTATGGAAGGATTTAGTAGCTAAACCTTATTATTTTGAACATAGTTTCTTATAGGAAAGATGAACTACGAATATGGGTTTATATTTTTTATTTTTCTTTTTGGTGTTAGAATTAAGGGGATTTGTGGAATATTTTAGGATAAAGTATATCTGTTTTTTTGGGTTGTGGAAAAAAGTTTTTAGTTTTTTATATTAGTGTTGGTTGTTTTGCGGTGCATTTTGGTATTTGTGTTGTTATAGATATTTTTGTTTGTTTTGGTCCTTTTTTTGCTGTTATTTTTTGTTTGTCTAGTAGGCATTCTAGTTCTTCAATTCGTTTTTTGTCTTTTGTGTGTTTTCGTTGTGTGACGTTTTTGTGTTCTTTTATGAATTTTTGTTTTTGCGTTTCCCAACGTTTCTCCATTATACTTTTTTTCTGGTTTTTGTTCATTAGTGTATAATAACTTTTGTAGACATAAACCTCTGTTGTTTGATGGTAATATATGGTAAAATCTACCTTTTAATGTAAATTATGATATGAATGAAAATTAAGAGATATTCCAGGCTATAAAAAAATAGAGAATTTTAGATTTATAAAAAAGTTAGTTATCCAGTTCTCTCACACTTCATTCCATCTTTATCTATTGATACTAGCCAAGAAGTTTCTTTTCCAACAATTATCACTGAATTATCCGCTACATTATTTTTTACACTCATAATTATAATTATGATAAAAGACTACTTAAAGATTACCTGAATACATATAACACATAACACCATCTTTCTAACAACCAGCAAAAAACAATAAAAACAAAAACACTTCTAAAATACAATTTTTAATATTAAAATTAAGAACATATAGAGTAGCTAGAATCCAAGAAAGCTTTAAATAACACATAGAAAAACAGACAAGAAAAACTTAAAACATCAAAAAATACACATCAGAACACTACCTCCAAATACCAAAAATGGACGATAAAGACTATATGGACCCTAAAAAGGCATTTCTATCTTTTTTAGAGATATTTTGCTAGTTATTAATTATTTTTCTAAGGTCTTCTATTCCCTTAGCTGAATCCTTTGTAAACTAAAAGAAATAGGTGGGCTTAAAAACATATGATTAAAAGCCTCGGGCGGGATTTGAACCCGCGCTCTCACCCTTACCAAGGGTGCGCTTTACCTCTAAGCTACCGAGGCACTTGTTTGAGTTTATAAATTAAATATATATATTGGTTAAGATATTGTCTAAGTGTTTTAGATTAATTATATAGTAAAGGCTTTTTCATCTTTAAACGGGTATATATAGATTTTTCAATTATTTTTTGTAATATAGTGGTTTTTTATTATGTTTTGATATTTGGATTGCTTTTTAGATAAATAATAGCCTAATAGTTAAAATAAAGAAATTCTAACAAACTAATATGTCAGAAGATGAGAATGATAAAAGTGTAAATGAGGGATCCGAGGAAGAAATAAAAAGCTTAGAGAAAACTATAACTAAAGGTCTAAAAAAACAACGTGAAAAGGATGAATCCGTTGAAGACAATAAAAATATAGATAGAGATAGGGGTGAAAAAAAAGATAATTCAGATGATTCTAATAAAGAAATTGAAAGTCTTAAGAAAACAATAGAAAGGGAGATAGAATCTAAAAAACAAGACTCGGAAGAAACAGAGGAAACTACACAAAATGATAACTCAAACCAGGATATATCTAAAGAGTCCGATAAAAATATTTCTGAACAAAAAAAGAAAAAAGAGGAAAAACAAAAGGAAGTGTTTGATGAAAAAAGTATGGGTAATAGGAAAACCCAAAAAGAAAAGCAATCTGGTAAAGAGAAACAGACAACTGAAAAAACGCTGAAAAGTCCCGGTGGTATTGATTCTATGTCTGGTAGCATGGGTATAGGTATAGGTACTGGTAGTGGTTTGTCTAAAGAAGAAATAGAAAAACATAAAGAGGGATCGAAGGAAGATTTAGAAAGTATAAGTGATGTAATAGATAGAGGTTTATCCTCTAAGAAAAAAGATTCAGAACGTAGTGACGATAAGGATAACTCTCAGGAAAATAAGAGGGGAAAGGAACGGTCAACCGGTGGGAAACAGGATATGGCTATGAAAGAATTGTTGAAAGAGGAAACTGAAGCAAGAAAAGAAAAACAGGCCTTACTTGAAAATGCCGAAGGTTCTTCTGATTCTGAAAAAACCGGTAAAGAAAGTAAAGAAGGTATAATGGAAAATGTGGGTGTAGGGACGGGGGCACAAGGAGGTATAAATCCTGTTCAACCTCAACAGAATCCTAAAATACAAAAAGAATTACTTGAAGAAACAAAGAAATTAAGGGAAGAACTAGAAAAAACACGGGAAGCTATAGAAAAAATAGCTGAGTCCCTTCAAGAATAAGATAAATATATTTAAATATTATTTCTCTTTTAAGTTATAGTATGATTTAGAATTATATATTTTATCCTATATTTAAATAAAATGGATTATTTTCTTTTTTATTTTCGAGTTACAATATGATTAATTTTGTTTTGGTTTTTAATTATCTGGGTTTATTTTATTTTTTCTTTATTTATGTTTGACATTTTTTCGATACTCTTAAACTTTATTCCTAACTTTTTGTTTCATGGACATGAAAAATCTCCAGAAATATATTCCACATATAGTACTTATAGGTATTTTTGTGTTTATGTTATGGGTTCGTACTCTGGCTTTTGGAGAGATATCCCAGATGGGTGAAGCGATGTTTTCTGGAAATGATCCTTATTACCATATGCGTATAGTTGAGTTTTTAGTTAATAATTTTCCTAATGTACCTAGTTTTGATCCGTGGAGCTATTATCCATATGGTACTGGAGGCCACTCTGGCTTTGGGGGGCTTTTTGATCAACTTATAGCGTTTGTAGCATTGATAGTAGGTTTAGGAAATCCACCTACATCATTGATAAATAAAGTTGGTGCTTTAGCTCCAGCATTTTTTGGTGCATTAACTGTTTTTCCAACTTATATTATAACTAAAAAAATAACTGATAGATGGACTGCTCTCATTTCAGCTGTTGTCTTAGCTTTGTTTACTGGACAATTTTTAAATCGTACTATCGTTGGAGATACTGACCACCAGTCCGCTGAGCCTCTTTTTGGATCCTTGGCAGTTTTAGGTGTACTTTATTATTTGGATACTGCATATAGGGAAAAACCCACAATTGCACATTTACGGGATAGAGACTGGAAGGGTCTAAAAAAGCCTTTGTTGAGTTCAATACTAGGGGGAATAGCTATTTCTCTTTATCTTATGACATGGCCTCCAGGTGTGATGATTGTTTTTACTTTTGCAGTCTTTATAGTTTTACAGACTATTAGAAATCATAAAAAATCTTCAAATGAGTATTTGGTTTTCACATCTGTAGTTACATTTTCAGTAGCAACAATAATAACTTTATTTTATGCTAGATCGTTTACACTTTCTTCAACTGAATTTTCTTTATTACAACCTCTTGTATGTTTAGGTATTGCTTTTGGTTCTGTCTTTCTTTATCTCTTATCATCTTATACAAAAGACTACGATTTTTATTATTATCCAGCAGGGATTTTAGGATCTGTAATTGGTCTTTTAGGTATTATGTGGGCTGTTTTTCCTAGGGGGATATCTATGTTACAACAATTAATAACTAGAGTTTATAGCTTTGGTATATTAACTAGTCGTTCAGCTCTCACTGTTGCCGAAATACAGCCACCAACTTCTATTAATATAGGAGATTTCCCACTAAGTGGTGTATTTGAGTTTTTACTTAGAACTCAGGCAATAGATTCATTTGGACTTTTGTATCTAGTAAGTTTGGTTTCCATCTTTCTTTTATTATATAGACAGGTAGTGGTTCCATCATCTCTGTCTGATAAACAATCCTCTAAAGAACTTTTAATATTACTTTGGAGTTTATCTATGGTTTCTGCTTACTTTACTATGGTACGATTCGAATATTATTTCGCTGTAAATGTAGCTGTTCTATCTGGTTTTCTTTTCTATAGAGTCTTTAATTTTATAGGTCTTGATTTAGCCAAAATAGATTATGAAGATATAACTGAAATTAAAGGATATCAAATAATCACTGTTTTACTTCTACTCTTTCTTATAATACCTGGAAATGTTCTAGCTATAGGGATTGGAGGAAATACAACATGGAATATAGCTCCTAGAGTTGCGGGACATAACAACCCTCCATGGATACAATCGATGGACTGGATGCAAAACAATACTCCTAGAGAACCCTTGAATCTATATGGTTCTTATACAAAACCAGAAGATGGTAATTTTGACTATCCTGTAGATCAATCATCTTTAGATGGATCTTATGGAGTTATGTCTTGGTGGGACTATGGACATTGGATTACAAGGCTTGGAAATAGAATTCCTTATGCTAATCCTTTCCAAGAGGGGCCCATACAGGCATCTGAATATCTTACTTCAAAAAGTGAAGAAAGAGCTGAATTAGTTATGGAAGCCCTTCCCTCAATTAGAGATAGAACTGGAGAAATTGAGAACTTTTCAAATGAAGAATTACAGTCTATAATTGAAGACCAAGAACATCAGGAAAGATATGAAGATGGTAGATATGTTGTTATAGATGATAGAACAGCTGGAGGAAAATTTAGTGCCATTGCAACATGGACTGGCCCCTCTCCAGCTAGCTATAGAGGAAATGACGATTTTAGCTTGGAAAATCAAACACTTTCCTTACCGGCTTTAAATAATAATTATTCCTCTACTATGATTTCAAGATTATATTATGATGATGCAAACAATATGGAACATTATAGGCTTGTCCATGAAACATCTAGTTACTCTTTAATTGGTACAATAGCTAATATACAACAACAGGGACTTAGAATACAGAGATTTAACAGTGTATTAAGTAGAGTTAACTATGATGACTCCATTATAGGTAATGTACCTATAAAACGCCTAGGTAGATCTGATCAACTAATACCAATACGACAAAACAATAATTATTTATATGATTTCAGATCTACAGCTTCTGTAAAAACATTTGAAAGAGTTAATGGCGCTAAACTTGTTGGACAAGCTACCCCTAACACTAACGTAGTTGCTTTATTAAACCTTCAAACTGTTAATACAAAACGTAACTTTACATATGTACAAAGTATAAATACAACAGATAACGGTAGCTTCTCAATAACTGTTCCTTATCCAACTGAAAACCAACTAGGTGTTGAAGATGGTGGAACGAATGAAGCTATACGATATAGAGGCCCTTATAATATCTATACAGGAAATGTTTCTGTAGGCCAAATAAATATTGGTTTACAGGAAAGCCCAGCTAGTGTATTTGGAGAACCCAATAAAACAGCTTCTATAGAGGTTCCAGAACAAGCTATATATGAAGGAACCGAAATACAGGTAGATTTAACACCATATAATCAAACCCAATAATATCTTCTTATTTTTTTAAACATTTCTATAATTAAGAAGACAATTAGTCCTAGAGGACGATATATAAGGTATCCTTGTTTTATATAGATATATTGAAGGTAATAGAGTTTTAATGATGGATATGAACAGGGAATATAACACTTTGGGTTATGCTTTTTCAAAGCTTTGTTCTATGTCTTTTAATATATTATGACTGTACTAGATGGGGAAAAAATAGCAAAACAGGTTAGGGAAAAAGTTTCTGAAGAAGTTGAAATGATGGATATGACCCCTAAACTAGCTGCAGTCTTGATGGAGGATGATCCAGCTAGTGAGCTATACGTGAAAAAAAAGAGTGAGGCATGTGATGAAGTTGGGATGGAAAGTGAAGTTATTAAGGTGGATCCTAGTTCTTCTGAAAAGGAACTTTTATCTATAATAGATGACCTGAATGAAGATCAATCAGTACACGGTATTATAGTCCAGCTTCCTTTGCCTGATCATATATCTGAGAATAAGGTCCTTGAATCTGTATCTCCTTTAAAAGATGTTGATGGGTTCCATCCAGAAAATAAAGGATTGTTAGCACAGGGTCGACCTAGGTTTATTCCTGCTACACCTAAAGGTATACAAACATTGTTGGTAGAGACTGGTAATTTTCCTGATGGAAAACATGTAGTTATTTTAGGTGTATCAAATATAGTTGGAAATCCATTAGCTAATCTTTTAGGTAAGGAAAAACAGACTGCTAATGCTACTGTTACGATGTGTCATTCTGTAACCAAAAATGTTAGAGATTATTCTAGAAGAGCAGATATATTGGTTTCTGCAGTTGGAATACCTAAATTTATTTCACAGGATATGGTTAAAAAAGGATCTATAGTTATAGATGTGGGGATAAATAGAGTAGGAGATAAGCTGCTAGGTGATGTAGACTTTGAAAATGTTAAGGATAAAGTAGATGGTATAACACCAGTTCCAGGTGGTGTAGGACCTATGACTGTTGCCAGCTTATTGGAGAATACAGTAAAAGCGGCATCCCTTCATTCAGAAAATAAACAAGAATAAATTCTTTTTAGTTCTTTAATTTTTCCTTCCATAGTTCCTTTTTTACCTTCTGTTGCTATAGTCCTTTTAGCTTTTTCCCTAATTTTTTCTAGATCTTCTGGAAAATTTATTCCTTCTGATCTACAGTATTTATTTAGGCCCTTACTATATTCTAAAACTACTTCAGCTAGTGCTAACTTATAGATATATCTGAGAGATGAGGGTCTATTTATGACCGTAAAATCAAGTTCATCTTTATTTTCTATTTTATCTATTAAATTTTTGATATATATCTCTTGTTCCTGATCTATTTTTTTTCCGGTTAAAAATGTGGAGAGATATCTTATTTCATAGATAAGTATATATTTATCATCTAGTGGCTGCATTCTATCTTCCTTTAAAAAATCCTTATTTAGATACGATCGGGTGTTTTCCTCTACTTTTTTAAGTCTTTCTATCAATTTTTGTTGTGTCACAAAAATAAATAAAGATAAAGTATAGTTCAATCTTATTTTTTCTTTAACTGTTTTTTGTCAAATTAAACTATACAATGTGGATGAACTATCTTGACATCAACATTTTGTAAAATTGAGGTTTTTATTTATATAACTACTTGATATATTATATCCCAGTTCTACTTTTTATATTTAATTAATTATAGATATATTTTGTTGTTTTTATTTTTAAATTGGTTATTTTATTAAGATTTCTATATTATTCAATATAATTATTATATTTTATTTCTAACATATTCATTTTAATGGTTTCTTTGCTTCGGTAAACTTTTGTCATCCGATACTTATTTCTCATAAGTAAATAATGTCTGTAGAAGAATCTATAAAAGGAGCTATAGAACAATCTCCTAAAAGGGAATTTAGTGAAAGTGTAGATCTAGCCATAAATCTACGAGATATAGACCTAAGCAATCCTGATAACAGGGTGGATATAGAGGTTGTTCTCCCTGCTGGCAGAGGAAAAAAAATTGAAGTTGTAGTGATAGCAGATGGTGAAGTAGCTTCGAATGCTGAAGAAGTAGC
>JAHENH010000078.1 GCA_018609935.1 Halobacteriales archaeon
AATCCTGCAGATATTTATCGTGTGTTAGTTCTGAGGTCGATTAATACTTCAGGCGGGGGCCTATCAACTATATTTACAAACATAGGAATACCAAATACTATATTAACCGGTTTTTTACTTCTCTGGTGTATAACACCAATAGTTTTAGGGTCAAAGATAATCTACACTAGGAATATTTGAATTATGTTTTCTTAATTGAATTAAAGATTATCAATCTTAGAAATATCTATTTTTATCATTATATAAAAAACAAAGGGTTACTTTTACTCCTCAGGCATTTTTCCAATAGTATTAAACCCGAAAAAAATATTTTTTCATTTAAAAAACACGGTATAGGGTGGTTAATAGTTTCTAGAGAATTAAGAAATATCATGGATAAAAACCATTTATACAATAGGAGTTCACAGATGTAGAGTTCCACATTTTTTTATTCTTAGGCTTTCTTTATTTCTTTTTTTGGTTCTTGATCTATTCAAGCTTTTACTTGTAGAAAACATATCAAGTAGTAAGAATCGGTGGAAAGAGTAGACCACTGAGATGGTCCGCATTCAAATCTCGGGCATAAGATTTACTATTAAGACACCTAAATAAAGTCTAAAAATGGATATATTAACGTGGATCCAATCTATATCTTTCGAATAGGTCCGGGAAGAATTGTTTGGACTCGCCGGGATTTGAACCCGGGGCCTCTCCCATGCCAAGGGAGCGTTCTACCTCTGAACTACGAGCCCGTAAGTCAAATACGGTCTAGGTTGTTTTAATTTTTTGTTTTAATAAACGATAACTATAGTGGTAAAGTATTTTATTTTTTATATAGGCATTTGTGGTTTTTAGGTTGGTTTATCTGTTTTTGTTTCTAATTATTTTATATCTTAGTATGGATAGGTTTAGAGATCTTGATATTTTACTTAAAAAGAAGGGTTTTGATGGATATTTAAAAATAGATAGTTCTGATGATCCGGATATGTATTATCTTTCAGAATTTGATGCTCCGGATCCATTTATTCTTTTTAGATCTAATGGAAGGACTATTCTTTTAGTTTCACCGTTAGAAGAGAGTAGAGCTATAAAAGAAGCTAGAGTGGATGAGGTATTTTCTACTAACGATTTTGTTGGGGAAGACATAAGAGGTAATGAGGAAAAAAGGATTGAAGTTCTTGATTCTTTTCTTTCAAAATACGGTGATAAAATAGCTGTTTCCCGTTATTTTTCATTGTATATAGCAAGAGAGTTAGAGAATAGAGGTTATACTATAAATATTATTGAAGATATAATAGAGGATACTAGGTCTGTTAAGTCTGAAGATGAAATTGAACATATTCGTAAAGCGCAGAATGCTACAGAAATAGCAATGAATGTTGTCAAAAATATATTTTCGAGCTCGGATATAGAAAGAAATAAACTATATATAGATGGTGATAAGGTCACCTCTGAATATGTAAAGTCAGAGATAAAAGTTAAATTACTACGTGAAAACTGTAGTCCGGAAGAACCTATAGTTGCGTGTGGTAAAAGAGGATCGGATCCTCATTGGGGTGGAAGTGGAACTATAAGGACTGGGGAACCAATAGTTGTAGATATTTTTCCTAGACATGTTTCTGGTTATTATGCTGATATGACTAGGACATTTCTTGTTGGTAAAAATAGAGAAGTAAAAGAGATGTATAATTCTGTATTAGAAGCTCAAAAGGTTGGACTTGATACTATTGAATCTGGTGTTACAGGAGAAGAAGTACATTATGCTGTATGTAATTCTTTAGAGAATGACGGATACAAAACTGAAATGCAGGGAACCGAAACTGGTTTTATACATTCTACTGGCCATGGTGTTGGATTATCTCTACATGAGAGTCCAAGACTATCAAGTGGTGAAGATGGATTAAAAGCTGGTAATGTAGTGACAATTGAACCAGGATTATATAATCCGGAAATAGGAGGTATAAGGATAGAAGACTTAGTTGTAGTAAAAGAAAATGGCTATGAAAATTTAACTAATTATCCTAAGGATTTATATATAAACTATGATAACTGAAATATTGAATAAAAAACTAGTTAAAAAATACAGTAGATTTCTATGAGGAGGGTTAACCTAATAGCTCTTTTAAGATTCGAAGATGATGGACTTGTTGATGTAGGCTCTATGGAGGCTATACGTCCAGAAGAAATAATAGAAAAAATAAAAGAAAAAGATGAAAAAGGTGAAATTGAATTAAAAGACCAAGAGAAAATATGGGTAGTACCAGAAGAATCCCTTATAGAACATAACGTTGTTCCAACCCGTATATCTCATCAAGAAGAAGATCTCATATATAGAGATGAAAGAGATGAAGAAAAAGGAGAAATATTCATTGCTTTAAAAAAGACAGATAAAAAACAGTATAGGATTAAAGGTAGAGTAAAATCTATAAATTCTAAGAAAGCAGCAAGACTAGGAGCTTCTTTTATAGGAGGCAATCTAAAACCGAAGAAAGTAACATTAATCCCAGAGCAAACTATAAATATATACACTATTTAACTCTTTATATTTCTAAAATTGAACTAAAACTAAAATATATTCCCTAATTTTTTAAGTTTAGTATATGTACTTAGAATAAAAAATGAAAAATTTCTATATTAAATGTTATGACTGTGGAGAAAAATGGTTTGCAGGTATATCAGAAGCATCAGCAGTAGAAAGGGGGGAAAACCACATGGATAAATTCGGATGCGGTGATGTAGAACTCTTAGAAGTTGAAGAAGAAAAAGAAATAGAAGAAAACAATAACTCTTAGCTAACTAGATATTTTTCTAAAATAATAAATTTACTTCTAAAACATAGACTAACATATATAAAGCTTTACCATCTATATATTATCTTTTATAGAGTATATCGATTACGTTAGAGTGTAATTTAAAGGACAGACTTATACCTATAATCTCAATATATCCACAGTAAATATATTTATAAATATATTAAAGGATATATTTTTTTAGTTTTTGATTTTTGAGGCTTTATTTAAGATAATTCTAGCATGAACTTTTTTATTGTTTTAGATTACTATCAACTTTTTAGTTTTACTTAAACTCTGAATTTATAGTTTTATAATTATTTAGATTAGAATAGACTTATATAGCTTGAATTCCCATATTTTTCTAGATATTTATATTTATTAGAACAGTGAAAAGAAAGAATTTAGAAATAGAACTAGAGGATATTAAGGGATTTAGAAATCCTTCTCCTAGGCTTGAACAGTATGAAACACCTCCTGAGCTAGCAAGTCATGTTCTACATGTGGCATTACTTAATGGAGATATAAGAGATAATACTATAGTGATAGATCTGGGATGTGGTACAGGTATCTTGGCTATTGGTGCCGCATTAATTGGTGCACGCTCTATAGGGCTAGACCTAGATAGGGATGTATTAGAAATAGCTAAAGAAAATGCGGATATCTTTGATGTGGAAAAACAAATTAAATGGATCCATGGTGATGTAAGACAACATCCATTTAAACCAATACAAGAAAAAAAAAGGACAGTCATAATGAATCCTCCGTTCGGATCTCAAAAAAGAGGTGCAGATAGACCATTTCTTAATACAGCAGAAAAAATAGGTGATGTAATATACACCATTCACAACGAAGGTAGTTTAGACTTTGTTGAAGCATTTACAGATGGGGAGATAACCCACGCTTTTAAAGCATCTATTGATATACCAAAAAAATTCTATTTTCATCAAAAAAAGGTTGAAGAGACAGAAGTTGAAGTATACAGAATAAGGTGAACCACTCATAATTGAAGATAAGTATATATTATTCTTTATATTGTCTTTCCCTCGAATAATAAATTTATTTAAGAATCATATAAAATTAGATAGAAATATCCATATAAAGAAATATTTACTTATTATCCATATAAAGAAATATTTACTTATTATTTTCTAAAGATTCTTTTATTTCTTCAGCAATTTTTTCAGCTTTATCACCTAATTCAGGTGTTATTTCACCTTTATCCATCGAATCTGAGAGTTCCTCTCTGTCTATTATTTCAATATCTTGACCTAATTCTATTACATCTATATGTAGATCTATATATTGTATCCTGTCAGAAAATATCTCAACAGGAGTATTAACATTTATGTATTTACCTTTTTCCTCACCCTTAGAATTTTTATATAATGTAGGATATCTCCAACTTCCTTCCTTAAATTTTGTTATAGCTATATCTCCTTTCTGTTTTTTTATTTCTAGTCCGTCATAGATACCTGATGATTTTATTTTTCTTTTAACTATTACCTCTTGGTTTTCTTTATCCGTTGAAACTATTTTTCCTTTCCCTAGACTATAGAAACTACCATCAGGCTTACCATGTTTTAAATAAATACTATCATCCTTTGATGGCCCAAAATGATCGAAAACTATTGAAGCTGGAAAATAGTTAGGTGGTCCTATATCTTCTACAAAATCCACTGCAGCGCTGGCTTTTTCACCATAATTCTTAATTTTATGATGTCCTTCAAGTGTTGTTTTAACTTCTTTACGTATTGAATCTAGAGTAAATTTAGAGTTTCTTCCAAACAATACCCACCATGTTTCTTCTGGAGAAAGAATCTTTAAGGGACTTTCATCTTTCGGATCCGGGGAACTTATTATTTTATTATTTATTTTTTCAGCCATACTAACTGATTCCTTTATAGATTCTTGGATTCTAGAAACGTCTTCATCTAGTGAACCATTACCATTATATCTTAGACTCCATCCTTCTGGTACATCGATAGAAAACATCTCTACTAAACGACTTATCTCCGTTTCAATCTCTCTATTTGCATTATATCTCTGCTTCCCCCCAGATATAGCAGTAACCAAAGAACCTGGAGCTTTAATTTGTGAATCTAAAATAGAATTTCTATCACTCCATATCGGATAAGGATCTACCACTTGAACTCTAAGACAGTCATCTACCTCAATATGCTGATCAACATTAGAATAAGGAAGAAATCCTAGCTTTTTACCATCATCTAAAACCATAGAAACCCCTCCTTTTCTTTTTTCTTTAACTATAGCGTTAAAAACAGAATATCTAGGCATAGAACTCTTCCACTTAAAACAATCAATATCTACATCAATTTTATCCAAAATTTCCTCAACATCAATTCCATGAACACCTACTCCCAAGTTATCATTTGTAGATACTATTTCAGCATCTGCTTCTTTTTCATCAAATTCCTCATCAAATCTATCATTTATAACCTCTGAGACGTCAACCACATCAAAAAAATCTTTAAGCAAAGCTGTAAGAGCTGTAGAATATACTCCTCTAACTTTTATATACATAAAAATTAATCCAATACACCATATCTATGATTTTTCTTATTATGGGTTTGTATGGGAAGTAATAAGACCTCTTCGTTCATTGGAGAATACAATGGATAAGGAATTAGTGATACACAGGGATTCACAACTTAGTTTATAATACTAAGATATTTTCTGAAAACACTTTTTCTTCTATTTAGTAGCTTCGAATTTTTCTTTTAAGGAATGGAGCCAGTATAGTACTATCTGTTGTTTTCGATTTAAAAATCATATATTTTTTGGATGGATATAAACTGTCTTTTGTAGATTTAAAGGGTACCAAAAATAAAAGATGATGTTAAGAAGAAAATTTATTTATTTTCTTTTTCTTTTGTCCTCTGGATGTATAGGACAGTCTAGAGATAGAATAGAGTCTTCTTCTGTTTGGATAAAAAATGAAGTAGTTAGTGAGACAGAATATATAGAAGTAGACGCCAGATCTAGTCAACTATCAGAACAAATAAATATAGATGGAAAAATATATGATGTCTCTGTTTTAAATCATGCTGCATTTTATTCTTCAGGTATTGGGTTTTTTGCTGTTATTTCAACACCCAAAATAGAGATACAGGAAAGAATTATTAATTCATTGGATCTATCTACTACTAGATTAACTAATAGGTGCCTAGCTTTACATATAAATAATATAGAAAAAATTGACACATTCCAAGCTGAAATTTTAGGAAAAAAATCTAAAACAAATAAATATACAACGCAAAAACAGGAAAAAACGTCAATATATAAGACTGACATAGTAGACTATAAAACTGATTTTGTTTTAGCTCTAGCTAAACATCCTTATAATGATAAAGATGAACAAGAAAAAATATTAAGACTTATTGAAGGAATACAACATATATAAACTACTAAATATTTATATTTATTAAATATTATATCAACCTATACTTTCTAAATCCTCTCTATTATTTAGTTTAAAATCACTCACCTTCTGTATTTTTAGATTCTTTTTAGAGAGTATCTTGGATTATTAGTGGAAAGCTGGTTTTTATACGGTTTCAAAGTTTTCTGTTATTTTAACTTTTATGGGGTTTATAGGGGAGTAATAAGTTTTTCCCCTTCTTTAGTGAGTGAAGTGAACAATGAGGAGTTACACAGACTCTCTTGCGTTTTTGTATGTAGAAAGGGATGTATGTTGTGCTGTCTGGGAGAAGAATAGCATTAAATTAGTATAAGGGTAAATGAAATGGTATGTTTTGCATATCGAGGACAGGCGGAATATCCAGTCCTTTGAGAGCGAGGATCTCTGTCACCCAAGCTTACCTCTCCTCTATGAACAGGAAACCTCTCCTTTAAGGTAGGACTGGTTCACCTATGAATTTTAGGTAGATATTTTTATTTTTAGGTATTTTGTTAATCTGTCTTCCTACTAGTGGGGGTGACAGAATATGTTATTTTTGTGTGATTTTTGTTTTTTCTTGTTCAGAGGTTGGTTTTATTTTTATTATTTTTACTTTATGGTTTAACTAAAAAACATCAATAATTTAACTTGCAGGCTCTATAGTCAATAACCTTGAACTCTGTAGTATTAAATAAAGGCGTACCTGATTTGGAGGAGGATGTAGAGTTTGATGAAGATGGTAATCTAAAACGAGGTGCTACACCTACTATTTTGAACCCTGATGATGAGGAGGCGTTGGAAGCTGCTTTGCAGGTTAGAACAAAACATGGTGGTGATGTAAGTGCTTTATGTATGGGTCCACCAACCTATGATGAGGTTGTATTGAAGACTGCGATGGAAGAATTTTATGCTGATTATCTTTATCTTTTAACGGATAGAGAGTTCGCAGCTGCAGATACTTGGGCTACAGCGATAACTATCGCTGCAGCAATAGAAAAAATGGGGGATGTAGATCTTGTTTTTGCGGGATTTAAGGCTGCGGATGGTGAGACTGGACATACAGGTCCTCAGACTGCTTGGGCTTTGGACTGGAATATCGTAACACATGTTACAGGCATAGAGGTCTATCCGGACAAAGAATTATTGGTTGCAAGAAGATCTTTGGAAGAGAAAAATGAAATAGAGGAGGTTGAAACTTCTTTACCTGCTGTTGTTGTTACGGATCCTGAGTTTGAGTCTTTCTATTCTAAAGCTTCTCATAGGCTGAATCTAAAGGATTTAAAAGAGGAAACAAAGGATAGAGCAAAAAGCTTTGATGAATATCTTACTACTTGGGGTCATGAAGACTTAAATCTTGATCCTGACTATATCGGTCTAGATGGGTCTCCTACAGTTGTGGATTCTGTAGATCCAATACCTAGAAAAAAACCTGATAGAGAAGCAGCATATATAGATCTAGATAATGATGAGGAAGCAGAAGAAATTTTAGATGTAATTAATTCTACGGTGCAATAATGGATCCTTCAGAATACACAATAAAAGAATTAGAGAAAGAAATAGAGGATATAGATGAGATAGACGAGTTAAATTCTCTGTTAGAAAAAGAAAAAGAAAAGCAAAATAGAAAGAATGCAAAAAAACCAATACAGAATAGACTGAGCAATCTAGAAAACCAACAAGAAGAAAATGAACCTGATATGTCTAATACTGTAGACAAAAAACATTATCAAACACTTGAAGGTGGTGTCTATAGAGATATGTGGGTTTATTGTGAAAACCATGAGGGTGAACTAATGGATGTTTCAAAGGAAATCCTTGGCAAAGCTAGACAGTTGATGGATGATTATAATGAAGAATACAATGAAGACGAGAATGTGGTTGCTGTTTTAATAGGTGATGGTATAAAAGATCTTGCTGAGCAAACGATTCACTATGGAGCCGATATAGCTGTATACTATGAAAACAGTGATCTTTCACGTTTTATACATAAACCATATGTTGAAATAGTATCTGATATGGCGAGGTCGGATAGATATAGCTGGAAAGACTATGATAAACCTCGTTATTTCTTATTTCCTGCAACAAGTAATGGTAGAGATCTATCTGCTCAAACATTGTTTGAGTTATCGAGTGGATTGGCAAGCGATTGTTCAGGACTATATATAGAAGATGTCGAAATATCCAACCCATCCAAGACTGGAGGAGGTAAAAAAACATATGAAAAAGTCCTTCATATGGAAAGGCCCGATTTTAGTGGTCTAGAATATTCTACTATACTTTGTCTTGATAATCCTAGATGTGAGTTTTCACCACAGGCTGCTTCTGTAATACCCGGTGCCTTCCAGATCCCAGAATCTATGGAGGAAAAGGAAGGAACACTGGTTGAACATGAAATAGAACGTCAAGATGGATGGATGAATGTTGAAATTATAGGATATGAAAAAATGGATGAGGGTGTTGACCTAACTGATAAAAAAGTAGTTATTGCTTTAGGTCGGGGGATAGGAGAAAATCCAACTGAAGGACTTGAACTTGGAATAGACTTAGCAGACGCTTTTAATAACAAGGGAGCTGATGCTGACTTAGGATTAAGCCGTGGGGTCATAACTGCTTCATATGATGTAGAGTCTCATGTAGACCAGTATGTAGCTGAAGAAAGACAGATAGGTGAAACAGGTCAAGAAATAGCTCCTGATCTATATATCGCTGCAGGTATAAGTGGAGCTATACAGCATGTAGTAGGCATAGAAGAATCTGAAAAAGTTATATCTATAAATACAGACCCTGATGCTCCAATAAAAGGTTATAGTGACTATTTTATAGATGAAGATCTCTTCGAAGTTCTTCCAAGGCTTATTCAAGCTGTTAAAAAAGGAGAAATAAAAGTTGTAGAAAGATAAAATATGACAGAAAGATATGAACATTTTGAGGCTGTTGTAGTTGGGGGTGGACCAGCTGGTTCAGCTGCGGCTGCTTCGTTGGCAAAACGGGGAGTAGAAACGTTGGTATTAGAAAGGGGAACTGAGCCTGGATCCAAAAATGTTACAGGAGGGCTTATCTATGGGGAAAAAATGTCTCCATATACTGCTGAGGATCTATTTCCAGGATTTAAAGAACATGCAACTGAACGTTCTGTAGATAGCTATTATATGCATAATATATCAGGAGATAAAGTCAAGAGCTTTGATATATCGAAACTACACAGACATGATACTGATTGGTCATTTTCAGTTCTACGTCGTAAAATGGATAGCTGGATTGGTGAAAAAGTTCATGAAATGACAAGAGAGACAGGGGGAGGTCTCTTAGAAGAGGTTAGAGTTAATGGACTTTTACGTGAAGAGGGTGAGATAGTCGGTGTAAAATGTGATGAACTTGATCCTATAAAGACTGACATAATAGTTGCAGCTGATGGAATAAATAGTGAACTTGCTAGAGATGCAGGCATTATGGATTGGGAAGACCCTGAAGAGTATTTCCAGGGTGTCAAAGCTGTAATAGATATCCCTAAAGATGAACTAGAGGATAGATTTAATATTGATGGAGATGAGGGGGAAGCCCATCTCATAGCTGGAGATTTATTTAATGGGGTTAGAGGAGGAGGGGCTATTTATACTAATAAAGATTCCTTATCTATAACGACTGTTTTTCACCTTGATTCTTTAGCTGAAAGAAAAGAAGAAACACAGAAACTTCTAGATAACCTTCTGACACATCCTTTCCTTCAAGACTGGGTGGAAGGCGGGGAAGAAATAGAATATAGTTCAAAACTTACTTCAGATGGTAAGAAATCGATGCTTTCCCAGCCTTATAAAGATAATATGGTGGTTGTTGGTGATGCTGCAGGACAGCTACAAGCTGAGGGACCTGTTATAAAAGGTATGAATATAGCTATATCAGCTGGGGGACTAATAGGTGAAGCATTTGAAGAGGGAGGTAAAGAAAGAATAGGGGAGGTATATGCTAAAAAATTGAAAAGTTACGGAATAACAAAAAAAGTAAAACCAACTAGATATAAAATAATGAGTGCCTTAGTGGAAAACAGACCAGTTACAGGATTTATAAATTCAGTTTTAAAATCAGGTATAGGACGTTTCTTTGTTCGCTCATCTGAAAACACTATAAAAAATATGCTTTCTTCTCCCTATCTTTCTACTATAACACCGGATATAAATACAAGCTATTCAGTACTTCCTACTATAATAGCTGAAGAACTAGGGGAAGAAATTAATTCGAGCGATAAACATGAGGATGGATTTGAACCAAAAACTCTTGATAAGAGAATAGGAGATCTTACATATAATATAGATATAGGAAACCCTCATATAGAACTTATAGATAACTCAATAGAAGCCAGTGGTATAGCTGTAACTGCCTGTCCTGTGAGTGCAAAAGATTTTGGAGGTGGATGTTATAGAGATGAAGGAGATGAAGTAAGCCTTGATACACAGCCTTGTATAGAATGTGGGACCTGTGCAGTACTAGCTGAAACTAACTGGACACATCCGAGTGGGGGTAAAGGTGTAGAATTCAAGCAAGGATAAATATATACCTAAAAGAAAATAATATATTTTAAATCTGTTTGTCTTTATATTAAAGATATAATAGTACATAGAATATGGATGTATATATGGAAAAAGAAAAAATAAAAGAATAAATTGTTTCTATGAGCTTAAAATATAAGGATTTTATAAGTCTAAAGGAAACTTCAAAAGAAGAAATACAATACTTATTAGAAGATGCTGAAAAACTAAAGCAAAATAGAGGAGATAAAACCAATACACACCCTCTTTATGGTAAAGACCTAGGTTTATTATTTGAAAAACCTTCAACACGTACTCGTATTTCTTTTGAAGTTGGCGTTAGAGAACTTGGAGGTAATTCTTTATTTATGAGTGATGATGAAATACAACTAGGTAGGGGGGAAACAGTAGGTGATACATCTAGGACACTTTCCCTATATCTAGATGGTGTTATAGCAAGAGTTTATTCCCATTCAACTATTAAAGAACTATCAAGCCACTCTAGTATACCAGTAATAAACGGTCTAAGTGATTTTAACCATCCCTGCCAAGCTATATCAGATGTTTTTACATTATTTGAGCTTAATAAATTAGAGGAAAAGTTTGCTTGGGTTGGAGATGGCAATAATGTTTGTCATTCTTTATTATATGTTCTTCCAAAACTTGGTATGAATATGGTTATCGCGACCCCGGCTGGATATGAACCTGATCAAGAAGTAATAAATGAAGCTAGAAAATATGGTGAAGTAGAGATAACAAACCAACCTAAAAAAGCCATAGAAAGTTCTGGTGTTGTATATACAGATCAGTGGGTGAGTATGGGAGATGAAAAAGATAAAACAAAAAACTTTGAGAGATTTCAGATAAATAAAGAATTACTTTCTTTTGCTTCATCTGATGTAGTTTTTATGCATTGTTTACCTGCGAAAAGAGGTCAAGAAGTAACCGACGAAATAATTGATGGGGATAAATCAATTGTTTGGAGACAAGCAGAAAATAGATTACATGCACAAAAAGCTATTTTAAAAAATATATATAGCTAGAATATATAGCCAAAAATATATTTTTTGTCGATCTAAATATATAGCCTAAATACGTAAATATAGCCTAAATAAAGAAGGGGGGTGGTAGTAGACCTATAGAACTCCTTTTTCGGGCTCTTCAGTTTCTGTTCCTCCTCTCCGACTTATCTGTTCTTTTATTTTACTGTATTTTTCCATGTCTTCATCACTTAGTGACGGCTCTATTTCTTTTAGAGCTTTTTCGAAATCTTCCAATGTTATTCTTACATTTCCTACAGATTCTTCGAATTCTTCTGGTGATACACTTTCTACAAAATCCCTAATTGAGTTCATACTTGCTTCTCTACATAAAGCTTCTATATCACTTCCTGTATATCCCTCAGTCCTTTCTGCTAGATTTTCTATATCTATTTCATCTGCTAAAGGAAGATTCCTAGTGTGTACTTCAAATATTTCTTCTCTAGCTTTTTTGTCTGGTAGAGATACATCTATTGTTTCTTCTATTCTTCCTGCACGTAATAGAGCTTTATCTAGTCTATCAGGTCTATTGGATGCAGCTATAACCTTTACATTTTCTAGTTCTTCAATTCCGTCTAGTTCCGTGAGAAGCTGTGATACTACTCTTTCTGTAACTTGTGAGTCCTGTGACCCTCCTCTTTCTGGGGCTACTGAGTCTATTTCATCAAAGAATATAACTGATGGAGCATTCTGTCTAGCTTTTTCGAATACTTCCCGTACTGCTTTTTCACTTTCTCCCACCCATTTGGATAGAAGTTCAGGGCCCTTTATACCTATAAAGTTAGCATTACTTGCATTTGCTACTGCTTTAGCTAACAATGTTTTTCCTGTTCCTGGAGGTCCATATAATAAGATTCCTTTTGGTGATCTAGTTTCAAGTTCATCAAATATTGCGGGATATTCTAAAGGCCATTCCACCATTTCTACTAGTTTTTGTTTAGCGTCTTCAAGGTTCCCTACATCTTTATAGGTAACATCTGGTACATCTACGAACACCTCTCGCATTGCACTAGGTTCAACAGAGGTCATTCCTTCTTGGAAGTCTTCCTTCGTGACTTCAAGGTCTTCTAGGACGTCAGGTGGTATTTCCTCTTCTTCTAGATCTATATTTGGTCTAATTCTTCTAAGTGCATTCATTGCAGACTCTTTCGCTAAAGCTTCTATGTCTGCTCCTACAAATCCATGTGTATTTTCTGCAAGTTCTTCTAGGTCTACATCGTCTGATAGAGGCATCCCTCTTGAATGTATCTGTAATATTTCAAGTCTTTCCTCTCTGTCGGGGACTCCTACTTCTACTTCTCTATCTAGACGTCCTGCTCTACGTAATGCGGTATCAACTGCGTCAGGCCTATTTGTTGCGGCTATAACTATAACGTCGCCTCTTTCTTCTAGGCCATCCATTAAAGATAGAAGTTGGGCTACAACCCTCCTTTCAACCTCTCCACTTATTTCATCTCTTTTTGGTGCTATAGCATCTATCTCATCAAAGAAAATAATTGAAGGTGAGTTTTCCTCTGCCTCTTCAAATATTTCTCTTAATTGTTCTTCACTTTCTCCATAATATTTAGACATTATTTCGGGTCCAGAAACAGATATAAAGTTAGCATCAACTTCATTTGCTATTGCTTTAGCTATCAGTGTTTTTCCTGTTCCTGGAGGACCACGTAGTAGCACTCCTTTTGGAGGCTCTATACCAAGTCTATCAAAGAGCTCAGGATGTCTCATGGGGACTTCTATCATCTCACGGACCTGTTCTAGTTCATCATCTAGACCTCCTATGTCTTCGTAGCTAATATCTGGAACTCCTCTTTCTTCTTCTTGTGTTGCTACTGGTTCTTCTTTCCATTCAATCTCTGTAGCTTCGGATATAACTACAGCTCCTTTTGGTTGTGTAGATGATACAACAAGTTCTAGTGAATTGTTGAGCAGCCCTACTCGTAGCGGAAGATCTATTCTTAGCCGTTGTCCTTTTATCATGGGTCTTCCAACAAGTTGGCTTTTAAGATGTTTTTCTAGTCCTTCTGCCCCTCTTATTACTATGTTTTGTTGTGCTGGAGCTAAAGATATTTTTTCAGCTTCTTTAGCTTCCGTTTTTGAAACTTCAACTCTGTCGTCTATACCTACTGAAGCGTTAGCTCTTGTAGCCCCATCTATACGTATTATACCTCTACCTGTATCTTGGCTATAACCATATAGGGCCTTAGCTACGGCGGTTTTTTTCCCTTCTATCTCTATTATATCGCCTGCGTCTATACCTAGTTTGTTCATAGCTTCTCGGTCAACACGAGCTATTCCTCTACCAGCATCTTTTTGGTCTAACTTACCCACAGTCAAGCGTTTTGACATAATGAAAAATACACCAATTTATATATTAAAATAGCAACTGCTATCTCTTAAACTTCTCTATAGCTGACTATTTGCTCTTAATTTAACTTACACTATAAAGGATAATTCAATGATATGATTTTCATCTTATTATGGATTTTTATCTTATGTAGACTTGTAAAATTCAGGGTAGTGGTATCTCTATAGTTTAGAGGGATGTGATATGGTATCTTCCATATACTTTAGGTATATTGGTTTATAGATTTTTTTAATGTCGATTCAAAGCCTATGTAATGGATTTTCTAAACAAAAACTAGTATGCATCTTTTATGACATAATATATTCTGAATAGAGTTATTAAACATTATGGTCTATGTATAGTGTTTTTGTATTCTATAAAGTTGTGGCTACTATACAAGAAGCATCCGTAATTTTGGCTGAAGAACTTACTATATTAGAATCTAAAAATATAAAAAATATGGTTATAGTTTTATTCTTCTAGTTCCCATTCCCATTCTTTATACCCTCCTTCCATACTTGCTACATTTCCCTTAACTTCTTCGTATGATTCTATAAGACGGCCTGCTTGTCTAGAACTTTGCCCTATAGGACAAACAACTATCACTTCTTCTCCACTCCATTCATGTTGGTCTATCTTAGATGTTAAGTCTGACATTGGAATATTTTCAGCTCCTGGTATATGTCCCTTTTTATATTCGTTTTCTGGACGTATATCTATTATTTTACATTTATCATCTTTAAGTTTCTCCTTAACTTCTTCAGGCTTTATCTCCTTCATGTTGTTTAACTGTATATGTTTAGATAATAAATACAGCTTTCGATTGAGATTGAGGTTGAGATTGAGATTGAGATTAAATCAAGAAAACAAAAAACTAAATATAATAAAGCCAGCTATAGCACCTCCATTTAATAACGGAAGGCCGGCGTGTGCTTTTCCTTTAGAAACCATATACATTAATATACTAAATCCAGATAGAGATCCTACTATAACTCCTAAAGCTATTGTTTCCGTCATAAATACAGAAGCACTTGCTACTAAAACGCTAGGCATTACTGCATCCCCTAGACCCATAACTAGAGCGTCTTCACCTCCTTTTTCAAGAGAATACTTAAGGTTTTTTGGAACTACAAAAACTACTGGCATTTTTCCCTCCATTATACTTTCTGCAAGTGAAACCATATGTCCAGTTGTATATACGGCAATATAATCATAGACACCTAAAACTACAAGGAAAATTATAGAAGGTAGTGGAGAAAAACTAGCTCCAAATATTCCAGCTGCTCCAGCCCCAGAAACTATACCGACCAAATCTATAATATACCACTTAGGATATAAAAAAACAGTTATAGCTGTTAATAAAGCTATCACGCCTGCATAGATTGTGGAAATAAAGATAGAAAGTACATAAAAAACTAAAGACATTATACCTATAAGTATTATTGCTTGAACTAGAATCTGTATCCCTTTTCTAATAGCTATTATAGCAACTAAAGTAAACAATAAAATGAAAATTATAAATGGTAGAAAATTTAAAGGATCACTTGGAGTTGTAGTAGCACGTAACCCTGATCTATCGAAGATAGGCCCTAATCTAATAGACAAAACCTGAACCAATAAGAAAAGAATACCCATAGAGACAAATGGAAGGAACCCATATACTATTTTTTTTATGGTGTCTTTCTTAACTTCCTGCATATCATATAGATTACCTATATCCTTTTATCAGGTTTGAAAAAATTTTAAATATTCTATCTATTCATTATATATAAACTAAAATATATATGTAGTCTCTTCTATCTCTATGATAAACCTCGCTTACAAACCCATAAAAGGGTACTCTATAGTTTATTTTGGGGAGAAGTTACTCTATGATTGTTTTACTAGATTGAATGCTTTTTTATAGTCTTCTAGGGTGACATTCCGATGGTTAAGTCTAGCTATTGTGTAGGCAACATTCATAATTGATATACCTTCTCTTACGTTTTCGAATTCTTCTATTTTTTCATGTTTATATTTTTTAATCTTTTTTAATTGATCCTCAGGTATGGAAGGTTCGAAATCTCTTACCCATGATAGATATTTTTTAAGTTTTATAGTTTCTGTAGGCTTTTTAGGCTGTCTGAAATAATCGTATTGTAGATCGATTGCAGCACTTTTTTGTTTTTTGTCTAGGCCTCCAAAATATATTATAAATTCAAATCGATTAAATAGAGACTCTCCATGTCTATTTATTATTTCTTTTTTAGAGTTATAGTTACCTATCATAACTCCTCTAACCTCAGCAGGTAGACGCATATCTCTTATTTCAATTATACCTGATTCTCCAAGTGAGGTTAATGCAGCACCGTATGCGTCTTCATCCATTTCATCAGCTTCTTCAATTACTGCTAGACCTCTATGAGCACGTACAAGTAATCCATCTTCATCTGTTTTTTTATTGTATGTTAAATCCGCTTTAGATACCCTTGCGCCATCAATACTATATGCCCCAAATTCTTCGACAATGAAGTTTTTGAACGCTGATTTTCCTGTTCCTGGAGGGCCATATATTATTGCATTTGTACGTCCCTTAGTCCCATATTTGTCATTAGGAGATGCAAGCATACACAAAATAGCTTTTTTTGCTTTATCTCTGAACTTTATCATAGGAGCAATATAATCTTTCCAATACTCTAGAGCATCATTTTCATATAATATTGACTTAAACTCTCTTACATCTTCGTATTTAATATCGACTGAACTAAGTATATCATTAAATGTATCAGATTTACCTCCTATATTTTTAGATAAGTTATCAGGTATTTCCGATAACGAACTTTCTTTTTTTCTAGATATATCTATATTATCTAAAGACGTTCTTAAAATAGGAAGCATCTCTATCGCTATCCTATATTTTCTATCATTTTGTGTATTTACAGTTTCTATGCCTGGGATTTTTGCAGGCTTTTCAACTATATTAAGAGACCAAAAATTTTTCTCATTTTTGTTATATTCAGATGCGGCAGAACTCAGGTCTGACCTAAAATAATGAGAATAGGAAACACCATTAGATATAAGACCATTAAGTAGTGAATATAACCTAGAATCATCCTCAGTTAAACCTGATACAAACTCAAAAACTTTTTCCCATTTGTCAATATCTGGACCTTCTCTAACAGCTATATCGTCATTAAAATCTATAACATAGTGATACCCTGAGAACCAAGAAAAATTCCAAGGCTTATCAATCTCTACCTCCCTTAAAACGTTCTCAAATATATCTATATTAGATATTTCATCAATTATAAGGCTGCATGCTTTTTCTTCTTCAGAATACTCTATTTCATCAACCTCAAAAAACCAATCAATATCTAACTTTTCACCCAATAAAAGAAGATCTTTACATCCACAAAAACGAGATAATATTATATCTTTTTCTTCCTTAGCAGAAAAACTCCAATCTTCTATGTCTGAGAAAGAATCTTTTATAATATTCTCTGAACTCATCTCTAAAAAATACAATATATAAAAATATATTATTTCCCCCTCCTAACGTCCGACGAGATAATATATAAAAGATATCTACGTTTACAGACTAACCTAAACTTCACTATAAAAATAATATAAAACACATTAATACAGATTGAAGGCTTTCTAAAATCATTATATCTAACATTTTTTGTACATCCTTTACCACAATTAACATCCTAAGATATCTGTTTAGATAGGCTATCTCTAATGGAAATAGTGAGTTTCTATTTCACCCTTACAGAATTTTAACTTCATGTTTTACTATGGATAAGCTTTAAAAATAACTCTATAGGATATAAATTCTATCTTTTGAAGCTGTATAGCAAATATTATAGAAAATTAACTCTTTACCTAAGAAGTCATCTTCGAAAAAGTCATGGTTTGGCGGGTAAGTATGTCACATCTAATTTTATTGGGTTATATAAAAACAGTTAGGACATATTGGATCTGTAGTAGCACGGAACATATCTGTATCGGGATCATATTTTATGGTGTCTCCATATTTTAGTTTATTTCCACATTCATTACATCTATGATCGCTTATCTCCATTATTTTTCTATCTGTTTTATCATATATTTATAGGTTTAAAATAATACTTAAAATATGGAGATCTATAGTAGTGATATTCCATATGCTAGAGACGACAATACCATTAATAAGACTAAAAGTATAGCCATAATATTGCTTGTATCCATATTTTATAAATGTAGGAAATAGATTTTAATCTTTCTGAAATTAACCTATATATTATAAAAATAATATTTTTTATTATATATGCCTATGGTATATTACCAAAGATACTAATTTTAGATTGTTTTATTGTCTTTTAGTTTCAGATAGTCTATTTTTCCTTCCGTTCTGTGGGGTAATTTGTTTGAGTAATCTTTTCCTTTCTCTATATTTTTATCTAGATATAATTTAAAAGCTCCCTCAAACCATGGACACGTCTTTTTAGATATATCTGTATCTATAATGTCTTTGACCTTTACCCACTCAGTATCTGATATTTCTTTTTTATTAGGAGTTATATTCTCATCTTTTAGTTTTGATATAAGAACTGCACAGTGTTCTTTTTCAACTCCTTTACCAGGATCATATGCTCTATAGTCTATAAATCCTATTTTTTTAGGTTTTTCATAGAACATCTCTTCAATTATACCTAGCTCTTCTTCACTTCTTCTGATAGATGCTTGTCTATAATTCTCTTTTTTGTCCGGATGAGATGCTATTGTTCCATCCCAAGACCCACCCCAAAGCTGTTTATATTCAGATCGCTGAGTAAGTAATATATTCTCTCCGTTAGAATCTAAAATAAGTAAAGTAAATGCGTCATGTTTTATTCCCTCACCACTATGAGCTACACCTCTATTTATAGTATCTTTTATTTCCCCATCTTCACCTACTTCAACTACTTTTTCTTCATTCTTACTTCTTTCTTCCATAAAGTAACTACAGTTTAATTTTCAAATCATAAATATTTAATATATTTTTTCCATCCTCCTATTTATTCAACTACTATATTTTTTAAACCTCACCATAATGTATTTTTTAATAGATAGCATCCCGGAACTTTCGGAAAATACCCGATTAAATATATCTATAGAAAGAACTGAACTATAATTCACTGTTTAGGTCAAGACTAATACCTCAACTTAAACTTTGTAGCAGAATATATAGTTGGATTAAAATTAGATTCTATGGAGCCCTACAAATAATTAAAAACAAAACGTTCACAAATATTTCAAAAGATAAGACAACAACTACTGATGGAGGAAGTCTTCAAAACAAATATTTTATGTTTATATGTGGAAGCTGTGGACTACAGATGCAACTTAATAATAAAGAATTGGCCAAGTCTAGAGCAGTTGAACATAGGAACAGTGGACATATCTCCTACTGGACAATAGAAAGGAAAACTATATGGTAATTAATCTATATTTTAATACACCTTTAAATAATATAACAGAGAAATAGCTATAGCTAAGAGTGATTTGTGAACTACCCCGACCTCAAGGGTCAGGGCTTCTTCCCCTAGATTAGTTTAACACACTTTTGGCTTCATCGGATAGGTCGCCTCTCTCAAAGGCTAGGGTCGGGCTGTCCACAAGCCCCGATGCCTTCCGTCTTAGCTTCCTAATGTGAGGAAGCGTTTCGAGAGAAGGCACATCTAAGCCTATCTTGTCCATCCCACGCTTCGCTATGTTTACCGAAGCGTTACGGTCGGAGTGGTCTTGATGCTTACAGTTATGACAGTTGAAGCGGTGTTTGTTTCTGACCGTATTATCAGATTCACCACACAGACAACATCCTTGACTGGTGTTCTTCGGATTAATAGTTTTAACAGGGATACCTTCAAAGTTCGCCTTATACGTGATAGCGTCCTGTAAAGCACGGAACGGGATGGAATGTAGTCGTCGGTTCATCCGTGTGCCATAGTCGATACTATCCCGCATATCCTTGAGGTCTTCAAGTGATATGCAGGACTTCTCGAACTCAGAAGCAAAATCTACGACTACATGTGATAGCTTGTGTACGTAGTCGTGAACTACTCTCTCCTCTTTGTTCTCGAAAGCTCTATCGAAAGATGTTTTCCCTGAGTCCTGCATCCTCTTCCTCATCGTGAAATAACGGTGTCTCTCTTTCTTTAACTCAGGATAATCCACAACAAGAGTTCCGACACATTCACCGTTTTCCTTCAACGCTGTCATGGCAATGTTATCCTCGTTAATGTCCACGCCTACAACCGTCTCAGAAGTTTGGGTTTCACGTACCTCTTGCTTCTTATGAGTTACGTTGACGTGAAGTTCTGGTCTACTGTCCTTGAAGAACGCCTCGCCTGTGCCTATACTCCAATTATCCGTAGTCAGGGCTTTCTCCAAGAATTCAAGATGTGTAGGATTGCCTTTGACTATGCCTTTGATGTAGTTGTAGGGTTTCGTGCTGATTCTGAACCGTATTTCGTCCCCCTTCGACTGTTAGGTTATACCCTTCGCTGTAGTTCATTCGAAGGGGATATTCTCCGTCTTTGGTGTGACTGGGTAGGTTGCAGTCGTCGTATTCGTGGTAGTTTTCCATCGCTTCTAATGCCTTGGCTACAACTCTCTGTTTCGTGTTCTTGACCAGTTCGGCTTCTATCTCGGTGTCTATGTCACTCCAGCCAGTACCGTTTTTAGCGTGTTTGATCGTCTGGTTATAGACGTTACGTGCTTCTAGGCAAGCCTCACGAAGATGTTGAGGGTTACCTTCGTATATTTCGATCTGTAACGGTAATGTCTTGACCAGATTCTTAGTCACCTTCGTTCTCGTCCACCCATTCACGGAGTAATTCACGTACTACGCTGGCTTTACTCCTCTCCTCGTCTATACATTTCTTGCTGAACTCTTTGTACAGGTCATCTTCTATGTCTACTGTGAACCTCTTCGACATCTATACATAATTACTTAGATATGATTATACTTAATACTTGTGTTGTATTACAATTTTTATGGATGCTATTAGATCAAACCATTCAGTGTATAACATTAACTATCATTTTGTATGGACGCCCAAATATAGACATGAGATACTAGGAGAAGTTGAAGATAAGCTTGAGAAATGGATTGAAGAGATAGGAGAAGACAACGACTACAGTATAGTTTTACTACACATAGCTGAAGACCACATACATCTGTTTCTCTCGGCACATCCAAAACATGCTCCCTCAGATATAATTAGGAGGATAAAGAGTATAACTGCAAGAAAATTGTGGGATGAGTACGAAAGTATGATAGAGCAATATTTTTGAAGTGGTGGATGTTGGGAGCAATCATACTATATTGGTACGGCAGGGGAGATTAGTTCCAAAACAATACAAAAGTATATCGAACATACAGAGCATGTTTGACTAATTTTAGACGCGATTCACCTTCGGGGTCAAGCCCCGAGTCACTCTCGCTATCTTATTTGTAGAGCTAGTAAGTCTTTAATTGTACCTATAGAAAACTAAGAAAAGAACAAAAGAACGTTTCAGTAATTTATTTGGGTAATACACCCTACGAATCCATTTTTTAAGTATATAACAAACAAAAATGTATATATTTTTTCTAGGGAAAATATAATGTTTAGGCGGAGTAACAACACTAAATGTGGATTTATCTTTGTTAACATGTAAATCTAAAAATAAAAAACTAAATAGTTAAAATATATGAGTAAAGTATAAATAATCATGTTTAATGTATTGACTTATGTCGCTTAACATTGATAAAGTTATTAAAGAAGGATATGTTCGGACTTTTAAGATGAGTGGCGTTATTATGGTGTCAATAATATTTTTACTTAATTTTCTAAATATGTTGTTTGGAGCAGGCATAGTCAATCGTATGATACAAAAAGAACTATTCGGATCTCAGAGCTTTTTCATAACCTCTTCTGTTTTTGGATATACGAAAAACTCAATTTTTGTTTTACCATATCAAGTTCCATTGATATTAACTATTCTTTTCTCTATAGCTTCTATAATAGCTAGTATAGTAGCAATAAGACTATTTGTAGGAATTGAAACTGAATATATTCCACGAAAATATTTTACTCGAAATATAATTCGAGCGTTTTTCAACTCAGTGATTGGAGGCATCCTATTTGGAATCTTAGTATCTATTGGATTTATCCTATTACTTATCCCTGGTATCTTCCTTTATGTATCCCTAGTTTTCTGGATTGTATATATAGCAGTAGAAGATAATAACTTCGTAGAAAGCTTCAGAAATAGCTGGCACCTAACTAAAGAAAATAGATGGTCTGTATTTGCCCTAATACTATCTGTATTATTTGTAGTCTCAGTTTTAAATATTGTCTTTCTAATTCCATTTTTCTCCGTTTCACTGTTAGACACATTATTTGATATTCCTGGAATAGTATTAGGTAAACTGATAGGTATATTGATAGCTCAAATTGGATCCGCCCTAGCTACAGTATTTTCTATTTCCACAATATCAATTGCATATAAACAACTTAAAAATAACTCACGAAGATCATAGATTTAAACCATCTTAGAGTTAAAAATAAAACTCTATGGCACAGAGTTTGGATTTTTTTAGATATATTTAGGCTAATAATAGTATTCCGTTAGGGTAGCTTTTTTACTTGAGTTTACTGAAGTATCTTGGACCTTCTTCTGTTTCTGTCTTCATTTCTTTTGCTAATGATTTAAAGAATTCTCCGTGTAGACCATCTGGGCCTGTATTATTTTCTATTTGGTTTTCTATTTGTTTACAGATAGTTTTGGGAGTTACTTCACCATATTTTTCACGTATTTCTTCTTCGTTTATATATACGTCTTTTATAGCTATATTAAATGCATCATGTAGTTTTTTAGTTATATCCGATATAGGATCGTCTCTATCGGGATCTATAAATATATGATATCCCATATCACCAGATATAACTATTTCGTCAAGATCTTCATATGTTATAGATTTCCCAATATTAGTTAGTATTTCTTCGATCTCTGTAACCTCTTTCTCTTTTTTGTCTTCATCATCTGATCGTGTCATAGTTTACCATAAATGGATATTCTTTGATAATATACTTGGTTTTATTTTTTTGTTTATATAGTTCGAGTGCATATCCTGTCTTTAGGTGTGGGAGGATGTTATGTTGTATAGTTAAGGTAAAATCTTAATTTTTGTATTCTTGAATGATTTAATTTTTTTTAATGGATATTTCTAATGTACGTGGAGTAATAGTGGATCTGGATGGTACTGTATATAGGGGAGATGAATTAATTCCTGGATGTGATGTAGCTATAGAAGAAATATATAAAAGAGGTCTAGATATATTTTTTTTAACCAATGAATCCTCCAAAAATCGAGGACTATATATAGAGAAACTAAAAAAAATTGGTATATCTATTGATTTAGATATTGATAACATCATAACTTCAGGCTCAATTACTGCAAAGTATTTGTCTGAAAACCGCCAAGATTCTAAGGTGTTTGTTGTTGGAGAAACTGCGTTGATAGATGAAATACGTAGTGAAGACCTAGAGATCACTAAAAAACCTGGGAACGCTGATGTATTGGTTGTATCTATGGATAAAAACTTTAACTATAATACGTTAGTTTCAGCTTTAAAAGCATTAAATAATGATGCAGTATTTATAGCTACTAATACAGATCCTACGGTTCCAACTGAGACTGGAGAGAAACCAGGTACGGGAACCATAGTTGCTGCAGTAAGAGCAATGGCAAAAACTGGCCCACATGTTATGGGTAAACCATCTAGTTTTGCGGCTGATATGATAACCAAAAAAATAGGTGCTGAGGCTTCTGAATGTCTCTTAATAGGTGATCGGCTTGAAACAGATATATATATGGGTGAAAGAGCTGGAATGACAACAGTTTTAGTTCTTACTGGTTCAACATCAAGGCAGGATGTTAAAAATTCAGATATATCCCCAACATATATTATTAATTCTCTATCAGATATAGATAATATTTTTAATAGAGATTGAGTTTTTATTTATATAGAGAAAAGAGAAATATTTTTGGAACTAATATACTAAAAAGTATTTAATTATTTTAATGCATCTGAAATAATATAGAATAAAAAATCAGTAATTATATATTTTTATGGTTATTTTTTCTCTTTTTTTAAGCTTCAGTAACAGCTATTGTTGCTTCGTTTTCGTTTAAGTCTTTTCTAGTCCACAATACATTATATTTTTCACCTCTAACTTCTATTTTTTTCTCTTCATGTGGGAGAGGGGGTATGAAATATTCTTTAGATTCAAATATTGTCATCACCCTATCTTCATCTTTATTAATAACTTTCATCATATAACAACTATAAGTTAAAATAACTAAAATGTTTTCCCTATAATAGTAATTATATATAATTTTATCTTTATCAACTTTATAAAATTAAAATCTATACGTAATTTATTTATGATTTAACTTTTCAGATTAAGCTCTCAAGCTTTTAGAATAACAACAAACCTTCATTAGTAGATAAGTAACATAGGAGGTATTCAGCTACAGATATTATTGATTTTTAGATAAAATAGGTAATGCAAAGTCAATTAATAAGAAACTCTCCGTTGTTTTTCTAATGTCTAAATTGATCTATTGACGTGTCTTGAATCTACGGTTGTCCATAAAAAAAATAAGCGAGGGGAGCATGGGGGCTTGATCTCTGAGTGCTTGACTAAACTAAAGAGATAATTTTTATTTTAACAAATTTAGATTTTTTGAGATGAATTCCGTTTCTTTTTGAGGATTAAGACCCCTATTATTACTAGTCAATTTATGTTTTATTATCATCTCAGGTTAGATTGTTCCATCTGCTTAATTATGGTGTTTTGAAATGTTTCTGGGCGGAAAGATAGGAATTTTTTTGGATAAAATTAAGAAAAATATTTTTTATCTTCTTCCATTTTTATTTATCGGTTTTTTGCCTTGGGCTGTTGTAGTCTGGCCGACTGGTTTTTATCTAGTATTTATGTTTGGATGGATAGATATGGATCCGATAGCAATTAATCTTCATATCCAATACTTATTTGATTCTGGTTTTTCACTACCTGGTTATCTGTTAGCTTGGCCTATAAGTACGCTTCTATATATTGGGGCTATTTCTGCTATTATATTTGAATTCTTTGATAGAGATCTTCATCCCATAATACCAGGTCTGTTCTTTTTAAGTGGACTAGATCTTCTATATTATGCTTTAGGGTTGAACATACAACAAGATCTATTTGTACTACCTATTGGTGTTTTTTTGTTGTGGTGTGCATTTTTATATACATATAGAAAAGGAACAAAAGGGAATTAGATATGTTAGGTTATATTAGTTTTTTGATCGAGTTCCATTATATTCTTGGAGTATATTAGAGTATTATTTTGGTTTAGATATGTTGGATGGATAAAATACAAAATAGTTATTTTTCTTAGGATTGCAAATTTTCCATGGATAGAAAAAATATAAAACAAAAAATTTGGGTGTCTTATAAATAATATGTCGAATCAGATGAACATTGCAGAAAAGTTTGCTAGATATACTAAGGAGCTTGGATATGATGATTTAGATAGTGATACTGTAGAGACAGCTAAAAAGAGGGTGGTAGATTCTCTTGGCTGTGGTTTTGCGGCTATGGGTGATGAAAAAGTAGAAAATATATTAAGATATTCTAGAAAAAAAGGTGATGAAGCTAGAATTGTAGGTGGTGGAGTATCTAGTGTTGAGGGAGCTTCTCTAGCTAATGGGACTTTAGTTCGTTACCTAGATTGGAATGATACATATCTTTCTAAAGAGCCTGGTCATCCGTCTGACAACTTAGGAGCTATGTTGTCTGTAGCTGATAAAGAAAATGCAAGTGGGGAGGATCTTATTTTATCTTTAGTTCTTGCATACGAAGTACAATGTAGACTGTGTGATGTTGCCTCTCTTAGGAAGAATGGATTTGACCACGTTAATTATGGTTTAGTTTCCTCCGCTCTAGGAGCTGGTAAACTTATGGATCTTTCAGAAGAAGAACTTATACAGGCAATAAATCTTTCTATAAATGGACATGTTGCACTTCGGCAGGCTAGGGCTGGAAAGTTATCTGAGTGGAAAGGAATAGCTTTTTCGAACGCATCTAGAAATGCTGTTTTTGCTGCTGAACTTGCTAAAGAAAATGTTCAGGGCCCAGCTCCTATATTTGAAGGTAAATTCGGATTTTTCAACCAGTTAACAGGTGAGTTCTCCTTAGACTTTGAGGAGTTCGGAGGTAGAAAAGGAGGTTTCAAGATAAATGAGACATACATAAAATATTACCCGGTTGAATATCATGCACAAGCAGCTGTCAACTGTGCACTTTCTCTTCTAGAAAAACACCAAATTGATCCTGAAAATATAGAACGGGTATATAATGAGACATATGAAGCAGGTGTTAGTATTATAGCTGGAGATGAAGAAAAATGGAGGCCTGAAACTAGAGAAACTGCAGATCATTCCATGCCATACTGTATAGCTAGATCTTTATTAGATGGTGAAATGACTTTAGAACAGTTTGAGGAAGAAAAATATCTAGATAAAAAAGCTATAGAATTGATGGATAAAATAGAAGTTGATGAAAACAAAAAATATACAGAGAGATATGGGGAAAGCTTCCCACACTATATGATAATAGAAACAGATGGTGAAAAATATGAAATGGAGATAGAATATCCTAAGGGACACCCTGAGAATTCGTTATCCAAAAAAGAACTTGAAGACAAATTCAAAACAGCCTCGAAAGAACAACTTACAGAACAACAAATGGATCAAGTATTAGATTGGGGATGGAATATTGATGATAAAGAAAATATAGGAGAAATATTTGAAGTTTAACTAAAATAATATAAATTTTAGTTTAGATTTTATATCTTAGTAGTGCTGCTATACCTCCAAATGCTTTTTTAAGCTGTTTTCCTTCTTCGAAATCTTCTGATATCAGCATTATTTCTGCACCTGTTTGTTCTGCTAAATCTACTAGTTCTTCTATGTCTACTGTTTTTCCATTTTCTATATTTTCAGATAAAAGTAGTGTATCTACTGCACCTGCTTTTAGGTTTCTTTTAACTTCGTCTAGGCCATATGTAACTAATCCTTCCCCTCCTTTGAGTTCATCTAGAAACTTCTCCATTTTTTTTCTTTCTTTTATTAACTCTAGGTCCTGTAATGATTCTTCAGCTTCCTCTACTAGGTCCGTTAAACCGCTTTCATCTGTATATGATACATCAAATTTACCCATAACTTTCTTCTGTAGTTCGTGGTGGAGATATCCTCCGTCTATAAATTCTTCTTTGGTTGGTGAAGGTCCTCCAATTAATATTCCTTGTATTTTATCTATTTTGGGTAGGAATACTTCTTGAGCCTTATCTGCTATTTCTTTGTAGAATTTATCTATAGCTTCTCTACGTAGTCTTTCAAATCTTTTTTGGCTCTGCCCCCCTTGTCGCTGTTTTCCAGGTACCAGGCTAGTAGTTCTTGAAACGTGCTGTATTCTTTTTCCTTTAAGCAATCCTAGGTTTGCTTCACGTCTATCTAAAACTATTAAACCGTATAATGAATCTTCCTCTAGCATTCCTTCTAGGGGATCTGTTAAGAACGAAGAATCACAGTGATAGATATAGCTCTCTATTGGTTCAGGAGGTTGGTCTAATACTAGAGTTTCCATGTCTGATTTTTGCCCTCCTTGTTTGATGGATCCAGCAAATATAACCATCCCTTCTTCCGGTGTTTCACTATATTGTTTTAATCTTGATTCTATAGAAGAGAGAGCATTCTGTACGTTTTTTCTTGTTTCTTTACTTTTGATATTAGATGCTTCACTTCTTTCTTCTCTTACATGTTCTACTACGTCACTTAGTCTTCTATCAGGTGGAATATATATAGATACAAGTTGTGTTCCACTTCCTTCCTTTGATTTAAGTTCTTCAATAAGTCTATTAAGTTCGAATTCTTCTACACCCATCTAGCTAGTCTAAGAACGGAAATAGTATTTTTTTTAATGTTGACTTGCTACGACGGATTATGTCGGATGTCCAAAAGGGCCTAGATGGAGTTATAGTTGATGAATCGAAGATTTCGAAGGTAGAAGGAGATAAAGGTAATTTATGGTATGCTGGTTATCATATTGATGATCTAGCTGAGCAGTCAAGTTTTGAAGAAGTTGTTCATCTTCTTTCTAACCAACATTTGCCAGACAGAGACGAACTAGATAGTATACAGCAGATACTTAAAAAAGAGAGAACTATTCCTCCGCAGGTGGAAGACCTGATAGAAGATATAGCTGATGCAGACCCTATGGCTGTACTCCGTACATCTATCTCTCTTCTGGGGGCGTTAAATGAATCCGCATCTCAGAGTGGGGAAGTAAACATGGAGGAAGTGAAAACTAGATTGGTTAGTGCTATAGCTAAATTCCCAACTATTATAGCCTATAATTATAGACAAAAACAGGGGCTAGAACCTATAGAGCCTAGAGAGGATCTTTCACATGCTGGTAATTTTCTTTATATGCTAAATGGGGAAGAACCAAGTGAAGAACAGGAGAATGCTATGGATACTGCTTTGATTCTTTATGCAGATCATGGTATGAATGCTTCTACATTTTCAGCTTGTGTTACGGCTTCAACTCTTGCAACTCCTCATGGATGTTTGACATCGGCAATAGCTACACTTGAAGGGGATCTACACGGAGGTGCAGCGGAAGATGTTATAGACCACCTTGAAGATATAGGAAGTCCTGAAAATGCGGATGAGTGGGCTGAAAAAAGAATAAAACAGGAAAAATTAATTAGTGGTTTCGGACATCGTGTCTATAATGTTGTAGATCCACGATGTGACCATTTCAGGAGAAGGGCGGAGGAACTTGGGGAGACTAAATATCTCCCTATAGCTGAAGCCCTACGCGAAGCAGTAGATAAAAGATTAGGAGATAAAAAAATAAAACCTAATACAGACCTGTATTCTGGTACTCTGTATAATGCTCTTGGAGTTCCTAAAGAATTCTATGTTGCATTATTTGCAATGTCTAGAGTAGCAGGATGGTCAGCACACATAGTAGAACAACTGGAAGACAACAGAATAATAAGGCCTAGAGTAAAATACGTTGGAGAAACAGGAAAACAGTATACTCCAATACAAGATAGATAAAAATAAAAACCCTATATAGTTGTATTATTAGTATTTAAAATCATCATAAAATATATAAAATAAAAAATTAAAGACGCCTAATCTTTACCTAAATCTTTTGTTAGCTTTTAGTGCTATCAAACTAATTACAAAATTATATTTGTTTATATCGAAATTAATTTTACTATGAGTATATTCCAGATATTGGGTGTAATAAGCATAATTTTCTTAATGGGTCTAAGTGCTTTCTTTTCAAGTAGTGAGATAGCAATGTTTTCAATCCCTAGACATAAACTTGAGTCCCTTGATAGTTCTAAAAGTTCTGTAGCTCTAAAAAAACTTAGAAGTAACCCGCACCGTCTTTTAGTTACTATACTTGTCGGAAATAATGTTGTAAATATAGCTATGTCTAGTATAGCCACAATTTTAATTGCTATGTATCTTTCAGGAGGTGAAGCTGTTTTTGTAGCAACTGCTATTATTAGTCTACTTGTATTGTTGTTCGGAGAGACAGCACCAAAGTCCTATGCAGTTGAAAACCATGAATACGCTTTAAAGATATCTAGACCATTAAAGATATTCCAGCTTGTTCTTTATCCTGTAGTTGTTCTTTTTGATTATCTAACTAGAATTATAAATAAAATAACAGGAGGGCGTCCAGAGATTGAGAGCTATGTAACTAAAGATGAAATTGAAGGAATGTTAGAAGCCGGACAGAAACAAGGAGCGATAGACCGAGAAGAAAAACAGATGGTTGAGAGAGTTTTCCAGTTTTCTAATACAATAGCTAAAGAAGTAATGACACCTAGACTAGATATAGTTTATGCCTCATATGCTTCTTCTCTGGAAGATGTATTAGATATATGTGTAGAAAACAGAGTTACAAGAGTCCCTATATATAGAGATAATTTGGACCACATAGAGGGAGTAGTAGATATAAAAGATGTAATAAATGCTATCGAAAAAGATAAAGATGGAATAGAAAATGTGGTAAAACCTACTTTACATGTACCTGAGACAAAAGAAGTAGATGACCTCTTAAAAGACATGCAAGAGAAAAGAATACATTTAGCTGTAGTAATAGATGAATTTGGATCTACTGAAGGAATAGTTACTATAGAAGATATTGTAGAAAGGGTAGTTGGAGAAATATTTGAAGCCGGCGAAGAAAAACCAATTATACGTATAGACGAAAAAACAATTTCTGTTAAAGGAGAAACAAATATAGATGAAGTGAATGAGTTTTTAGGTATAGATCTTCCTGAAGAAGGAGAATTTGAAACAATTGCAGGATTTGTATATAATAGAATTGGTCGACTAGTAGAAGAAGGAGAAAAAATACACTATGATAATGTTGTCTTAACAATACAAGAAACTCAAGAAACTAGGATATTAAGAGTAAAAATAAGAAAAGAAACTATAGATGAAGAAATAGATCAAGAAGCTGATGAACCAGATAAAAAACTGGATGAAGAACCAAATAAAGAAGATAGTTCTTAATAAGAAATAAACAGAATAACTTGTTGTTAGATTATCTATATGTTACTGGAATTTAGAAAAGAGATAAAAGATATATTTGAAGATATAGGTGTTGAAAATCCGTCTTTAGAAAAACCTCCTAAAGAAATTAACGCTGAAATTGCATCTACTGCATCTTTTTCTTTTGAAAATCCACCAAAAAAAGCTCAGAGACTTGTTTCAGATATAAAAGATAAAAATTTTAGACTAATAGGTGAAGTATATTCTAAAGGACCCTATATAAATTTTAACGTTAGTGATTTGTATCTAAAACAAACACTGGAAAAATCTCAAAATCCTTCTTATCCTGTTTTGCCTGAAAAAAGTGAAAGAATTCTATTAGAGCATACATCAGCTAATCCAACTGGGCCATTACATGTTGGTAGAGCCCGGAATCCAATAATTGGGGACTCTATAGCACGAATACTAAAAGCTGCAGGATATGAGGTAGAAACAGAATATTATGTAAATGATATGGGTAGACAAGTCGCTTCCCTAGCATTAGAATTTAAAGAAAATAAAATAGGTGATGAGAAACTTGATCATGAGATAGCACGTCTATACAGGAAAGCAGATGAAAATGGAGTTGAAGAACTACTTCAAAAACTGGATAGAGGAGATGAAGAATCGATTTCTTTAGTTGAAAAAGTAGTAGAAATATGTTTAAAAGGTCAGCTACAAACTCTAAAACGTCTCGACATTTCTTTTGATTCTTTTATACATGAAAGTAAATTTGTTCTTAATAGAGATGTAGAGAATATAGTTGAAAAACTTAAAAAATCTGATAAATGTTATAGGGAAAATGGTGCATATAAACTTGAAACTGACACTGAGGAAGACTTGACTTTTTTAAGAAGTGATGGAACTTCTCTTTATACAACAAGAGATATAGCTTACCATATAGACAAGGCAAAAAGATCTGATAGAATTATAAACATTCTAGGGGAGGATCATGAACTCCAATCACAACAGCTTTTATCAGCCCTTAATTTATTCGATGAAAAACCAAACATAACTAACGTATTTTATTCCTATGTAACATTGCCTGAAGGAAGTATGAGTACAAGGGAAGGGAAAGCAGTGAATGTTGATGAACTACTAGATGAGTCGGTAAAAAGAGCTAAGGAAGAAGTTAAAAGTAGATCTAGAGATAGAAATAGAAAAATAGAAAATAAGAAAAACTGGGAAGAAAATATATCCGAAATAGTAGGTGTAGGATCCGTAAGATTTGATATAATTTCTAGAAAACCTAGAAAACCTATAGAGTTTAAATGGGAAGATGCGCTTGATTTTGAAGGCGGTTCTCCCTATATACAATATACTCATGCCAGAGCTTCCGGGATACTTGAAAAAGCTGATATAAAGCCTTCAGAACTTAATATTGATAAAGAAGCACTTAAAGAGGTTCTGGCCAGTTCTGAAGAAATAAATCTACTTAAAAAAATAGGTGAATTGTCTGTTATAATAGAAGATTCTGCACATGAACTTTCACCCCATACTGTTACAGTTTATTCAAGACAATTAGCAGAGACATTCAATGAATTCTATAGAGACCATCCTGTTTTAGATACAGAATCAAAACTAAAAAGGTATAGATTAGCTCTCACGAAATCCTCTAAAAATACACTAGCAAAATCATTAAATTTAGTTGGAGTTAAAGCACCAGACGTGATGTAAACTATGTTAATTTACTCTATCTATAAGAAAGAGGCCCCCCATTTTCTTCCATTACAAACTTATACAGGATAAAAAACTAGGTAGCTTTTTACATCCCACTTTATATTATATATACCATTTAAAATAAATTCTCCTGTTAGGTAGAATAAATTTATATATTTATTATTTGATATAAAAATAATGGGATAGTCTAGCAGAAACTATTTTTGTTGATAAAGGCTTAATAGAACTAAAGCATGGATACTTCTGATGAGATTGACTTCTCTCCTGGAGATAATGATAGTGAAAGAGTGAAAAAACTAAAGGAGAAAATAAAACAGCTAAGAGAAAAAAATGAGGGAATAAAAGATGATCTATTAGATGCTAGCTCAGAGAGGAATAAGTATAAAAGAAAAGTAGAAAGCTTAAAAGCTGAAAATGAGAGATTAAAAAGCTCCCCATTGTTCGTAGCTACTGTAAAAGAGATAACTAGTGATGGAGTTGTAATAAGACAACATGGTAATAATCAAGAGGCTTTAACTGACATACCTGAAGATACTGATATGGACTTAGACTCAGGTGATAGAATAGCTGTTAATAATTCATTTGCTATTGTCAACAAACTTTCAAAAGAAACTGATTCTCGAGCTATGGCGATGCAGGTTGAGGAAGACCCTCAACTTACATATGATGACATTGGAGGTCTTGAGGGTGTAATACAAGAAGTTAGGGAGACAGTAGAAATGCCTTTAATGGAGCCTGAAATGTTTGATAAGGTAGGTATAGAACCTCCAAGTGGTGTTTTACTACATGGCCCTCCAGGAACAGGAAAAACTATGTTAGCTAAAGCGGTTGCTAATAAAACAGAGGCTACTTTTATCAAAATGGCTGGAAGTGAACTTGTTCATAAATTTATAGGTGAAGGAGCTAGACTAGTTAGAGATTTATTTGAAGTTGCAAGGAGAAAATCACCCTCGATAGTCTTTATAGATGAACTAGATGCTGTTGCGTCTAAAAGAGCTGAATCAAAAACTAGTGGAGATGCTGAAGTACAAAGGACAATGATGCAGCTTCTGAGTGAAATGGATGGGTTTGAATCTAGAGGAGATATAAGGATAATTGGAGCTACAAATCGTTTTGATATGCTTGATAGAGCTATACTACGTCCAGGACGTTTTGATAGACTAATAGAAGTTCCATATCCAAGTGATACAGCTAGAGAGGAAATATTTGAAATCCACACCAGAGATATGAATCTATCTGATAATATAGACTTCCAAAAGTTATCCGATATTACGGAAGGAATGAGCGGAGCTGAAATAAAAGCAATATGTACAGAATCAGGTATGTTAGCAGTTAGAGATAGGAGAACTGAAATTCAGATGGAAGATTTCTTTAAGGCAGCAGAAAAAGTAAGCCAAGAAAAAGAAGAAGAAGCAAGAATGTTTGCTTAAGCTATTTATCCATCTAAATAACTGAGGTTCAGCCTGGATATCTATCCTGGCCTGAATATAACATATGAGAATAGTTACCTAACGTTTATCGTCCCACTATTTGCTTACAAACCTTAAGGGGAATGTATAAGATGCCACCAGTTTGGTTACGGCAGAGATACTAAGCCTTATATTTTTAGACTTAAACCTTCAATAAAATAAAACTGGCCATAGATACTATAGAGAACTGGATTCATATCTATTCCATCTTCCAGTTAGCTGGATTTTTTCAAAACATTATTTGGGTTTATCCTAGAAATGGCCGTGTCGAATGGGGTTGATAGTTTAAACAGAAATATTTTATTAGGATGAATAAATTGATCACTCACAAAACAAGATATGTGAAAATACTAAATTTAGTTGGAGTTAAAGCACTAGATTTGAGTGTGTCACTATTTTTTCTAACTGTATTTAGATAATTTTGTTGTTGGATTTTTTCCTTACCTATTTGTTTTTGTATCTTTTGATATAATTATAGGATAAGCTTGGTATGAGTATTGAAAATTTGTATTCTGAACTTAACATTGATATTAGTTTAGATGAATTTGAGGAGATGGTAGAAGATAAAATAGAATCTATGGGTGGGCTATGTGATGAGGAGTCAGCAGCTAAATTAGTTGCTCATGAAATTGAGGGAGAGAAATTATGGACTATAGATAATCTATCGGTGGATATGGGAGAAGTTCGTTTTCTGGGAAAAATAACGAATGTAGAAGAACCTCGTAGCTTTGAGAGAGATGATAGTACTACTGGGAAGGTTGCGAATTTAGAGCTAGCAGATGAAACTGGACGGGTTAGAGTAGCGTTTTGGGATAATTATGCTGATAATGTTGAAGATTTAGAGGAGGGTCAAGTTCTAAAAGTTATAGGGAAACCAAATGAAACTAGATATGGTCTAGAGGTTAATGCTAAACGAGCAGAAATAGATGAAGATGCTAAGATAGAAATAGAGGCTACAAATATCAGTGAAGTTGAGTCTGGATCAGATGTGTCTTTAAAGGCTAGTGTATTAGATATTTCTGAACCTAGATATTTTGAAAAGGAGGAAGGTGAAGGAAGGGTTGGAAATATTTTTTTAGGAGATGAAACGGGGTGGATACAAGTAGCTGTTTGGGATGAAAAAGTGGATTTAATTGAGGGTATTGAGGTAGGGGATTGTATCCATGTTGATGGTTATGCTAGAAATAGAGATGGGAATAAAGAGATAAATATAGGAACAAAAGGATCAATAGAAAAAATAGATGATAATATAGAGATAGATATAGATACGGATAAGATTGAGGATATAGAACCAGATGGTTTATATGACATAAAAGGTGTTGTAGTAGATTCTGAGAGTACATATAAATTTCAGAGAAATGATGGGGGTCAGGGACAGGTGAAAAATATTGAGTTAAGGGATTCAACTGGAAATCTTGATATAGCTCTGTGGGGTAGGCATACGGAGAAGGATATAGATATAGGTGATAAAATACTTGTTTTGGGGCTAAATGTTGATAAAAGTGATTACGGTTTAGAGGGTAATCTCAACTGGAACGGGGTAATATTTAGGTTAGAATAAAATAACTATTTAGAAATTATTTTATTTTTTTAGCGACTATATTTCCGAATTCACTTGTTGCTACTTTTGTACCTCCTTCTATTTGCCTTTCTATATCATATGTTACTTTCTTTTCTTTGAATGTTTCTTCAAGGGCATCTACAACTAGGTCTGCAGCATCGAACCATCCAAGATGTTCAAACATTAATACTCCTGATAGAATTTGTGCCGTTGGATTTACTTTGTCTTGTCCTGCATACTTTGGTGCACTTCCATGTGTTGGTTCAAATACACCTAGTACATCTCCTATATTGCTTCCTGGAGCTATACCTAGTCCTCCTATCTGACCGCCGGCTGCGTCGCTTATATAATCTCCATTTAGGTTTGGTGTAGCTAAAATATCATAGTTAGGAGTTCTTGTAAGAAGTTGTTGTAGCATGTTGTCTGCTATGCGGTCATTTACTACTACTGTATCTTCTGGGCGTTCACCATCTTTCTCTTCCCATAAGGTATCTTCTGTTATTACTTCGTCTCCGTATTCTTCTTTTGCTACTTCATATCCCCAATCCCTAAATGCTCCTTCAGTGTATTTCATAATGTTTCCTTTATGTATGAGAGTAACTGTTTCTCTATCTCTTTCTAATGCGTAGTCTATGGCTTTTCGAACAAGTCTTTTTGTGTTTCTTTCACTTATTGGTTTTATACCAATACCTGAGTCGTCTGGAATATTTTGGTCTAGTTCACTATTTAGGAATTCTCTAATTTTGTCTACTTCTTCTGTTCCTCTTTCCCATTCTATACCTGCATATACGTCTTCTGTATTTTCTCTAAATATCACCATATCCATATCCTCTGGATTTTTAACTGGTGAAGGAACTCCTTCGAGATGGTATGTTGGTCGTACGCAAGCGTAGAGATCAAGTTTTTGTCGTATAGCAACGTTCAAAGATCTGAATCCTGCTCCTACCGGGGTGGTTAGAGGTCCTTTAAGAGCAATTTTAAATTCTTCTATTGCATCTAAGGTTTCTTGTGGTAGATGTTCATCATATCTTTCTACAGCTCTTTCTCCGGCATATACTTCTGTCCAATGTATAGTTCTTCCTGTAGCTTCAGCTGCTGCATCTAGTACGGTATGAGTAGCTGGAGTTATGTCTGTTCCAGTTCCATCCCCCATTATAAAAGGTATTATAGGGTTATCCGGTACAACAAGTTCTTCATCATCCACATCAATTTTCTCACCCTTTTCAGGTATATCTACTTTATCGTAGCTCATGTTATTATAATTTCCTTCAAGCTATTTTATATTTTCTTCTATCTTCTGTAGATTTTTTAGTATTTCTTAGTATGTTTAATAAGATAATAATGAGATAATATATAATATGGGAGAGGTTTCGACGGGATGTCCTTCATGTGGAGTAGCTGGTGAACATGATGTATTGAAAAAAAATGGAGATATGACAGTAAAATGTGTTTATTGTGGCCATGTTCATAAAGTAAATCTTTCTGCGATCCCTGGAGAAGTTGAAAGGAGAGTAGTTGTTAGTCAAGGTAGTGACTCTTTTTCTACTAAAGTTTCTTTAAATCCTAAGGAGAATCTTGAGGTAGGTGAAGAAAGAGTTTTGGAATGTGATGAAGGAATTTTCGGGGTGGAAATAACTAGTCTTGAATCAGATAAAAAGCGGCTTTCTTCTGCTGAAGCTGAAGATATTGAGACTATATGGGCTAGATCTATAGATAATGTTGAAGTCCCTATAACAATACATGGTGAATATAGTTCAGAAAGCTATACTTTAGATGTTCCTGGAGATTATGAATTTATCATAGGAGAAAAAGAAAAAGTGGATAAAAATGAATTTGAGATTACATATATTATTTCTAGAGATGGTGAAAAATCGAGCTATGAAGGTGATAATGTTTTGGCAAAAAATATAAAAAGAGTATATGGAGAACAACTTTAACCTATCTAAAGATAGAGAAAAACTTATAGAACGATTAAAAAAAGAAGGATATATTGAAAGTGAAGGAGTTAAACAAGCTTTTTTAAATGTTCCTCGCGGGCAATTTATACCTGAAAATAAAAGAAAAGAAGCATATTCCGATATACCTCTAAATATTGGGAAGTCTCAAACTATAAGTGCTCCTCATATTATTGCAGTTATAACTGAATTTCTAGATATATCTAGTAATGATAAAATACTTGAAATAGGCACTGGTAGTGGATACCATCTTGCTATAACTGCTGAACTTGCAAAAAAAGTATATAGTATAGAAATACATGAGGAGCTTGCAGAAAAAGCTAAGGAAACATTAGATGGTCTAGGATATGAAAATATAGAAATAGAAGTTGGTGATGGGTCTTTAGGACTACCTGAACATTCTCCTTATAATAAAATTTATTATACTTGTTCGGCACCTGAGATCCCCCAGGGTATTATTGATCAACTATCAAATAAAGGTAAAATTGTAGCTCCTATAGGTGTAGGAGGTCAACAGACTTTATATGTGATTAAAAAGGAAAAAGGAAAAATAGATAAGACACCTAAAATGGGGGTAAGATTTGTTCCTTTAAAAGGTGAAAAAGGTTTTTAGAATCAGCTTCTCTGCCCTCAAAAGATAGGGGCATCGTCTTTGAACTCACTGTTCTAACCAAGTAATCAAAAATAGTAGAAGAAATACCATCTTTTACAGCATTGTTACACACAACACACTCAAACATAACTGCGTTAACACCATACTTTTCAGCAGTTGAAAAATATTTTTGTAAGAAATGTCTGTGTATCTACCTACCTAAAAAAGAAGAGATCTTATTACTCCACCCTTATAAATTCACAAAAGATAAATTTAATATAATAGAGAGATTATTTGGTTTTCTTCGGCTCTATATGTCTATATAGGTATATTTTAGCTTTTTCTTTCAGCCCTATATTCATTTATTACTTCATCTACCATGTCTTTTTTCTGTTTTTTCTTTCTTTTTTCCGCTTTTTCTTTCCATTCTTTGATTGATTTTTCTATTTGTTTTTCTTTTATTATTTTAAGTTCATCTATTTCTTTTATTTCGACTTTTTCCGCTGTATATACTGGTATTTCATTTTCGAAAAGAATTTTTTCGGCTACTTCTGAGAACCTTCCATGTTTAAGTACTAATTTAGGATTTATAGAAGCAAGTTTTTCTGCAGTACTTTTTCCGGCGCCACTTGCGTCTTTTAATAAAATTATATCCCCTTCTGATAATCCTGTATCTCTTTCTTTTTTTCGTATAGCCGATAAGGTAAATTCATCAATAGGCTTTACAGCTTTATATCCCTCTGGTATGTCTGTCCAGAAATTTTTTAGTTTTTTTATTTTTTGTTTTAGTTCCTTGTTTTTTTTCTCTTTTTCTTTTAGCTTTTTCTCTGTCTTTATTTTCTTTTTTCTAAGTTTATCCACTTCTTTTTCTTTTATTGCTCTCTTTCTCTCTTTTCTTCTTTCTTTCGCTAATTTGCCTTCCAGTTTTTCTATTTTTTTCTCTTTTTCTTTTAGTTTCCCTTCTAGGTTTTCTGTTTTATCTTTCAGTCTTTCAGCTCTTCTTTCTAGTCTAGTTTCTCTTGTTTCCTCTTTTGGTTCCTGGTTTTCTTTTATTTTCTCTTCTTCCTCTGAAAGTTCATCTAAGACAGTTTCTACTGTTTTACCCTCCGTAAGAACTTTTTTTATTACTTTACCTTTTTCAGCGTCGACATTAGATCTCTTAGCTTTTTCTTCAATTCTTTTAAATTGCTCTTCGTGTTCCTTAAATCCGGAAAGAGCAGCTGCAGTTGCATCTCTCTCATGTTCATTGTTTCTTTCCCCTGCAATGCTTTTTTTCTGTTCTATTTCTAGATCATTTTGAGGTGTCCAGCCTGCGGCATCAAATGTTCTTTTTATTTTTTCTACAGCAGAAGGCATCTGTGATACATCTGAGCATACTAAGACAGGACGTCCCCTTTCTGCAATCCATTCTATTATTTCATCTATAGAAGCACTCCTTGAACTAGATACTTCTTCAACTCTCCCTCCTAAATTGATAATAGATACTGCTGTTGTAGTACCTGGATCTATCCCTACAACTACATAATCCCTTTTTTTCAATGGTATAAATTCAATTCCATCTCTTTCTATAGGATCTACATTAACTTGTACATCACCGGATTCATAAGGATTTATTGGGACGTGTTCTCTAGAACTTTCCACTAAAAATTCTGCTTTAGATAGACCCCCATATGCTTCTTCTTTTTCACTTTCATACTCGAATCCTTTTAATTTTTCTTCTATTTTACGTGCTTCCCTTCTAACAGCACCATGTATTTTACGCGTATATCTATCTTGACTTCTACCTCCTTTACCTATAGACCTACCTCTAGAAACCTTTATATTTGTTTTATCCTCAAAAGCTGATACTTCATATCCGACTCTTTTTATACCTAACCTAGCAGCAGCTTCTGCCTCCTGCATAGGTTTTTTCCCATATTTTACATCATGTCTTGATGCAACTCTAGCTAAAGGTTCTGGATTTTCATCCCCTGTTACTTGTACAAGTTTAGTTTCTACAGGAAGATTCCTCAGTAGTTTTATCAACTCATTTTTGTTTTCAGCTATCTCAAATATATTATCTACAGCTATTAGTTCAGGATTTTCTTTAGCTATTAAACGTAGAAGTTTTCTACGAGAAACTATGTCTCTCTTTATTCTGTTATCCTCCTTTTCCCTTCTCTTATCCCTGCTTCCCAAACGCACGAGAGCATAAGAAGCGCTCCCGCGGGGGTCTCCGCTCTGGATATCCACTCCGAAGACACCCGCATCCACATATAATATAAACCTCCTAAACTTAAATACCGATACTTTTTTTCTCTTTCTAAATATATATTCCCTTGTGGCCGGAATAGGGTAGTGGTTATCCTTTGGCCCTGTGGAGGCCAAGACCCGGGTTCGATTCTCGGTTCCGGCCCTCCGTTAGACTTTCTTCTTGTGGTTTAGTAGGGTTTCAATTTAGAGATTTTTGTCGATTTACTGCCCAAACGGTTAGAATGACTTTTCACCTCTTAGCCTTACAGCGGTTTTATATATTTGCTGCCCAAAAATCTAGAACTGAAGATGTGATGACAAAAAGATGACAGAGCTGGAAGATATTAATGTCACACCCGATAAAACTAGGGATTTGTTAAATAAACGCCAGATTGTAGACTGTGAAGTCCACATGGAGCAACTGGCTAAGTGGTGTCTCAACATAGGTAAAGACCCAGATAGGCCTGAGGGATATTCTAAAGAAACTATAAAAATACGTTTATACAGGATAGATTACTTCTACAGGTTCGTATGGGACAAGTTAGAGGAAAACTATACAACCAACGTCACACACTACCATGCTGATGAGTTTATGAAGCATTTGGCGTATACTGATTATTCTGATGCCTACAAATCACAATTCATGAAGTCCTTAAAAATGCTGTTTAACTGGAGACATCATGAGTTCGGAGAGGAAAAATGGACGCCAGAAATAACATTCTACGAAAAAAACTCCGGTACTAACCCTCGTGATTTTTTCACTAAAGACGAGCGAGCTAAACTCAGAAAAGCCGCATTAGAATACGGAAGCATACCCAGCTACAGCAATTTATCTGCCGAAGAAAGAGTTAAATGGAAAACATACCTATTATAATAATTTGAAAAACCTAAATCACAAGTAGACCAAAATGACTGGGAACGTGCCAACAGCTGGAAAATACCCAGCCTAGTCTGGACAAGCATAGACACGGTCTACGCCCCATAGAAGTCGAGAGAGCCACCACAAAATGGATCGACACCGACAATGGAGTATTTTTGAGGGTTCCCAAGGAAGAGTCTTCTAAGAACTCTGATAACTGGATTGTAGGGCTAAGAGAAGAAACCAATCAAGCACTACAGAGATGGTTGAAAGAAAGAGAACTACACGAAGACTACCAAGACACCGATAAAATCTGGCTGACCAAAAAGGTAATCCATACGGATCCAGTGCATTAGCACATATAACCAAAAAACTCTGCGACATAGCAGACATCGAAAAAGAAAACCAGCAAATAAGCTGGTACACAATAAGACACAGCGTAGGAACATACATGACAAGAGAAGAAGACCTAGCAGCAGCACAAAGCCAACTCCGACACAAATCCAACAAACCACAATGAGATACGACCAAGCACCCATAGAAAACAGAAAAAAGCACTAAACAGAATGGGATAAAAAAACAACCAAAAAACCCCCTCTACTCGGATAATTACTATACAATAATTAGTCGTTAGTATTCCACATCCTTTCTACACCATAACTGCACATCCTAGATCCGGTTTTGAAATGGGATGAGGGGTGTAGAACAAGCTTTCAGATCTAGAACAATACCAGACGAAGTAATTGAAGAAATAGCTGAAAAAACGGCTGAAAATGGCGTGGATTGTAGGCAGGCTCTTAATTTATTGCTTAAGGTTGGTAGAAAAGCTGATAGAGAGGGTTTAAGTAGTTTAGATAGTAGTTTTATCGAAAATTAAAAGTTTTCAGTAGGTTTTCATCTATTTTGTTCTATATTTTTTGTTATACTGTCTATAACAGAATGGATGTACATTAAAGCTGTAAACATATCTATTATAGATGTCATTAGTTCGTGTTGACTTGCCTTATCCGGGTATATTCTATGTTCTATATATACTGCTTCCATGTCTTCTGGGTTTGTACTTTTTCCTTTTCCGTCTGTGAATGTGAGAAATCCTGGTGCAAGAGTTAGTACGGAGGTTAATTGTGATATAAAATGGTCCTGTCTTGCTCCTTGTAAAATGTCCAGTTTTTGTTTTGGAAATACTGATTCAGTAGCTAAGACTAATGGTCTATCCTTATCTGATTTAAATAAGTTGATATTGAGGTTTTTACACCAAATTACATATCTAAACTCCGTATCATCAGATTCTCTTTGTTCTATTTCAGATATTATCTGTAATTCATCATCCAGCCATTTTCTTATTTGATTTGAACTTAATCTAGGTGTTTTGTTGCGTGTTACCATTCAATAGTAAGTTATTTTTAGGCTAACCTAAAGACTTTGGTATAGAGAAAGTAGGGGAATATAATATTGTTATTAAAGCAATTAAACAAATAGTGTAAAGTTTCAATAATTAGTTACTATATGTGATGCCATTTAATGGTAATTGATGGTAGTATTAGTAACTTTTATACATGTGGGGGTGTTAGTATGTAGTATGAGTATAGAAACTCCACCAGTACAAAGATGGTTTGATTTGCAGAGGAAATATGTAGAACAGAGTGTAGAAAACGTAAAAAGAGTTACTGA